>JAJYDS010000029.1 GCA_021777215.1 bacterium | reverse complement strand
TTTTGTAATTTTTCTTCCACCTGTAAAGCGTAGTTTTTGATAGTTGCAAAGCTGCTAATGCTGTTTTTAGTGAGCAATCTTCAGCTCGTAAAGCATCAAAATTTTTAAGCTTCTCCAGACGTTCATATACGACAGACGAATATTGTGATTCATCTATGTCAGGTTTCTGGTACAATTTTTCATATAAGACAAATTTCTTGTGCAGTTTATATTGCTGCATAAAAAGGCCTTCCAAATTAGTGGTTTGTGGAGGCCTTTTATTTTACCACTTTTTCCCATATCTATCTGAACCTAGTCAGAGGGTTGCTTGGTCTTTGTTCTTAGATTGTTGCTAGGTAATAAGTTTTTCTTTAAGAAATTTGCTTAGGGAGATGCTTTCTTTATCTGATTTACTGTTGTAACGAACGGTGGTTATGCCTGTCTGCTGTGCAGCAGTACGCGCAGCGGGGTTGTTACCAATGAACAATGTTTGTTGAGAGTCATCTGTTCCTATTTGTTTAAAAAAAGCGGGATTGCTCATGAGGCAGCCACAATGTCCCGAGATATGGACATGGTCGGGGTCGAAGGTTCCTTCAGGACCGAATAATCTTGGGTATTTTTCGACTAAATGTTTCCATTCATCGCTATTGCAATCGGCACAGAGGTGTACGTCAGCGCCAGAATGCTGACATTGTTTAAGAAGAGTAATGGTTTCTTCGCTTGGTTCTAATGCTCGTGCTGTCATGCCGGGGGCAAAGGCTATTAGTGCTTGTACATAACGGGTCGGGCGACAGCCCCCAATATAGTTTGTTGCGCGCTTTTCAGTTTCTTGCGTAGAGAGCTTGTTGGTGAGCCAGCATTGGACAAGGGGAGGATAGGTAGTTGCCGGCAATGGCATGCCGTCCGTATCGGGTGCTTGTGTGGGGAGTTGCTCATACAAGTCCCATGATTCCCCTGGGGTACTCGTAGTTGATGATGGTGTGTGCGCGGGCCATGGCGTTGGTGGTATTGTAGTCCTTGTTGATGGGGAGGATGCTTCTGGTGCATCTTCTTCTACTGGACACTCCTTAATTGTTTGGAACAGATACTGTATTTGTTTTTCAGGCGAACTGAAAAGTGAAAACATATAGTTTAATTGGGGAAATTTAAGGACACATACAACATTACAAAGTTCCACCAAAAGTTTTTTATGGTCTTGCTCGGTGGTCGTTTCTCTGTTTACTTGCATATTAATTGGTGTTAGTTGCTGCTCTATCGATGATGAGTTTTCCGACTTATTTTCGGGTGTATAGATCATACCAAAACTTTTTGTTGCTACGAGCAACGCAAAAAACAATACATATATGCTATGAATACGCATGAGAACTCCTCTTGCTAATGGCTATTTTTGAGCAAAGTGTACCATGAGATAAGATTTTCTGGCAATAAGAACTCAGTTTGTAAGGATACCCGCTCTGTATAATCAGTATCATTTTCTCTGACGTGATCGTTGGAAGATTAACAATGAAATAAGTCCACTGCATGCGGCGGCAAAAAAGCACCAGACAGAAATAAAAAAAATGCGATAGAGTGTGAGACTGACGACCAAACCAACGGTACCGGCTATCGCTAAAAAACGCGCGCCAGGTACATGGGAGAGAAAGAGCGGCACGAGCGTACAGATTAAAAAAAGAAGAAAGCCAATGAATGAAAGTGACCAAGGAGCGGGAATGTCGTATAAAATGTGTCGAAAATAAGGTGATGCAGTAGCGCCATAAAAGAGGGTGATACCAAAGAGGCTGAGTGAAACGGCGAGACCAAGGATGGTAAAAAGCTGCATATGTTTTTTATCTTTTGGATTGCCCAGTGAGAGTACGAAGGGGATCCAAAAAGGCCAGAGGCCAAATGCAAATAATAAAAAGCCATAGACGCTTAGGTGATGGATGAAACTTGTTGTGTCCTCGTGATTAAGAGTTATCCAGACTATACCTTCACAGACTTGCTGCAGCGCAAAAAGCAGTTGCGTGGTTGCCATGAATTTGTCTGCGCGAGTGACGGCGGCGTGGATGGTACTGCTATAGAGTAACAGTAAGCCGGTGGCGGCTAAGAAGCTTGCTTGCGCGGAAAAGCACATATTAATCTCCTTTTGATACTTCGGCGACACTCACCGAAGATAGTTTTATGGGTTTATCCACGAATACCACTGTTTAGATCATGTATCAGCGAGTATCCTTGAGCTATTGTCAGTGAGTGCTACTATCACATATTTTGAGGGATTCCAGCAGATGAGATTCATATAATTGAGTGGGTATGCATAGACTATTGTGTCACGGAAGAGGCGGCGTATATGATGCAAAAGTGTGTGCCAGGAGCATGCATGGAGCGCCTTGTTGGCCCTAAAAAGCAATACAAGTAACCGATTCATGTTCATATATTGCTCCTTTTTTAACGACTAGTATGTGTCTGGACGCTGCTTTTTTTAGCATACTCAGGGGTTCAAGCTCTGTAAACTCTCCAATCATTAAGGTGGTGGTTAGCTGTTCAGCTCTTTTTCACTTCTGGATAATGTGCTTTCAACCGTATCGCTGCATATTTTCACCCTTGAATAGGAGCGCCTGTATAGGGCATGCTTTTGTTTTTTATATTCAGTACTGTATGCTTAAGGTGTCTTTATCGTACAAACATTCCCAACATTCCCAAAGGAGCGGGTGTATGACCGAGCGAAAAAGAAGAAGTCTTATAGCACTTTTTTCTCTTATTGGCCTTACTGCACTATTGTATAAAAGTGGTCTTTTAGAACATTTTAGTCTTGCTGCCATAAAAGAAAAAAGTATTGCGCTTAAAGAGCTGGTGGCATCGCATTATTGGGAGTCAGTATTTATTTATGTTGTTGTCTATATGCTTGCCATAGCGCTCGCACTGCCTATTGTGATGCCTATAGCATTGCTTGGCGGCTTTTTATTTTACACAATTCCTGCGACAATCTATTCATCGGCCGGTGTGTTGGGCGGTATGCTTGTTTCTCTTGTTTTAATGCGTTCAGTTTTTCATACATATGTTGAACGTTGGGTGGGCGGCAAGCTTGACCGTTTTAAAAATGCGATCGCAAAATATGGCGCTAATTATTTTCTTATGCTCTATCTACTTTCTATTGTACCTTCATTTGTTCTGACGGCATTAGCCGTAGTTGCTGATATACCACTCAAGACCTTTATCTGGATAACAGTTGTGGGAAATATTCCCTTACTTTTCATTTGTTCTTTAGCCGGACGTCAGTTGGCCACCATCCACTCTGTGCATGATATTTTATCGCCTTCGGTGCTCCTGAGCTTTGCTTTGCTTGCGTTGTTAGCAATGGCGCCAATTTTTATGCGGCGTTTTAAAGAACGTCTTGATCTCTAAGGAGCGACGTATGAATTTACGCACACGCGCGTTACTTTTTGTCTCTTTCTTGCTCATAGTAGGGGTGCTGTTGTGGTACACCGGTCTTACCGATCAGTTATTGCAATGGGTTAAAATTAATCGGGATATGTTGGTGCAGCTAGTAGCTGAACGCTATATGCTGTCCATATTGGTTTACTGGATGATCTATGCGGTGCTCATCGCGCTTTCATTGCCCATGGCATCAGTCATGAATATTACCGGTGGCTTTTTATTTGGCACCCTGCTCGGTTCTGTATATGCCACGATTGGCGCAACCATTGGAGCGACTATTTCCTTTTGGATTGTGCGAGCTTTTTTGGGTAGGCTTGTGCAGAAACATTATGCGCATCGGTTTCAGGCGTTTAATCAAGCGCTTGCCCGGTCAGGTACGCGTTATTTAGTGACGGTGCACTTTATTGCCGTTATTCCATTTTTTGTGGTGACGATGCTTGTTGGTTTAACAAACGTATCAACCTGGACTTTTATCTGGACAACTGCCGTAGGTATTATTCCGAGTGTGGTTATCTGTGCCTTTGCAGGGCAACAGTTGACGACGATTGAGCATGCATCGGATGTTTTTTCAGCCAATGTTATTCTTTCGTTTGTGCTTCTTGCGCTTTTGGCAGTATTGCCGCCGTTTGCTCAGCGATTACGTAAAAAAGAGACGAATACGTTGAGCAAACGTCGTATTGCATTACTTGCGATAGGAGTGCTTGTGGTGCTTGTCATTTTGATTCGTTTGCTTTTAACACTCTGGCAATAAATAGTTTTTGGGTAGTTGTATCACGTGCTTAGCTGTTTTTATTTGCAAGCATGCGTTCTTGCGCTAAGAACTTGGTGCGTACATACGCAAAATCGGGATAAGTTCTCCAAGGCTTGAGTAGCGAGCGCAGTGGTCTACACCAGATGCTATGAATTCCTACACGTCGTGCTGCGCGGACATTGACTAACTGATCATCGATAAAGATGCTTTGTTTTGCATCTAACTGATAGGTTTCAAGAAGCCGGTGATAATACGCTGGGTCGGGCTTGGTTATATGCTCATGTCCTGAAAGCATAATCCCTTCAAACAGATCAAAGATTTCCCTAAAGTAAGGCTGTTGATACATAACGGTAAAACTGCCGGCATCCCAATTGGAGAGTACATAAATCTTGTGTCCCTGTGCTTTACAGAAGCGCAAAAAGGCGAGTCCTTCAGCATTCCATTGCTGCATGGCGGCAAATTTTTCAGGGGTGAACATACCAATAACCATGTGGGTGAATATTTTGTGCTCAAGAGGACTTTGGGTGAGCGTTGGGTGTTCTTGGCAATAAGAGAGAATGTAATCACGTATTTCTTCAGGAGACCGAGAGCCGCGCTGCCATTCGCACATCAATGCGGGGAGTGTTTTGCCGTGGTCATCGCAGGGTAAATACTTTTGGCAGGTCTGGGGGGCTATGGCATCAAATAAACTGAAAAGACGGGTGCGGGGGTTGTTTCCGGTGGTGAGCATGTACCATACATAATCTTTTTTGGAGAGCTCAAATTGATTCAGTGCCTCTGTGTAATTTTGGTCTAAGAGTACGCCACCCAGATCAAAAATAATGTTTGCTCCGTAGGAGCGCTGTGCCAATAGGATAGTGAGTATATATATCAGGGCGCTCTGTGTTTTGCGATAGGTCTTTTGGGCTGAAATAATCTGTTTTTTCATTGGGCGTCCTCTACATAGATAATAAACCTTGGCATTGTTTTATGTGCTTTGTTCTTTGAGTTTTGCGGGCAGATCGGTTACCTGATAGAAGGTGCATTTTCCCGAAAAGCCGTTTTTCAGTCTGGTGGCTTGCTGTTGTTAAAAAACACATATAGAAAATATTTTACGAGCGATCGCTTTCTCTTTCTTACGGTACCGTAAAACTGGCGATATGCAAGAGGGTGCCAGGCAACTTAGTGATCGTTAGGCGTTGCGGGAGTTGACTTGTCCTTCTCGCGGACTTTTTTCGCTTCCTTCATGAGATCCTTCTATTAAAGGGTCCATGGTAGGGGCGAGGCTGCCGCGGCGAGACATTCTACCCATCGGTTTTGGGCAAGTGCTTGCAGGTAGATACTTATTTTCATCATCAAGGGCGTCGCTTTGTATGCTGGAGTAACTGATGCTGCTGCGTCGGGAATCTGAGAGCGAATCTGGTACGGGAAGACTGTTTGTTCGTCCCCGTTTAAATAATTTTTTAAAAAAACCGGGATTATGATGTTCTGAAGGGAGCATCGCTTGTGCTTTCGCAATGTTGCTTTTTATTGTGGCCAGTTGTTGGCTAAATTGGGTTTGTTGTTCATCAGAAAGTGATAAAGTGTCGGCGACTTCCTGCAGAAGGTCTGCTTGGGCTTCCATCGTGGCAATAGCAACAGTCAGACGCGAAGTAGATTCTTCTCGTTCTTTTGTTTTGCCGACTTTTTTTTCGAGCTTTTGGGTGGTCAATAAAGCGTCAATGGCATTGCGACGTGTTTGTGCGATTTGTTGATCTTGATTTTCTGTTGTTTGTTGAAGATCAGCTTTCTGTTTTTCAAGCTGTTTATTGGTTTGTTTTTCGAAAGTTGCTTGGCGTTTTTCTACTTCTTTTTCAAATTCTTTTTGTTCTGTTGCACAAGAGTGTTTATGTTCTACTACCAAAGATGTTATTTTGCGCTCATGTTTTTCCTGTTTGTCGTCTACCGCCTGCGTATATTCAGTCAGTTGTTTATCCGTGTTTTTTTTATACTCATCCAGCCTTCGTGTGAGTGTGGCAACTTGTTTTGCATATTCACTTTCTAGAGGACCGACAAAGTAAGTTCTCATTTTGTTGTATGCGGTGTATCCCACAACTCCCGTGCCTATGCCGGCGACAAATCCGAACTGGTCAACAATGAAATGTAAAAGCCCTGAAACAAAACTTTTTTCTGTGCGTGAACGATAGATGGGTAACTGGGGACGATTTTTAATAAGAGTCCAGGCAATTGTCGCGCTGCCAGCAAAAGCACCGGTTCCTATTAGTGTAGTTTGCATATGCATTCTTTGTTCAGTGGTGTGGAGGCTTTGCAGATCAGTCAGCGTTAAGTCTACAATGTTTTTAAGATAATTGATGTTGTTTTCTAGCTTAATTGGGCTTATTTCGGGGTCTTTTTCAAGCATGGATGAAGGTTGGCTTAATGCATCAAGAGGCGCTGCTGGTTGCTCTGTGGCGAGTGTAGCTTTATGCAAGTCGCTGTGAGCATCATGACTTTGTCCAGAGGATCCGGCAGCGAGTATGCTCAAGGCATCGGTGTCAGAGGATTTTTCTGCGTCTATAAGGGTTTCATGGTTCTCAGGATCGGTGAGGGTGAGAAGAATAGGACATGTAGTTGGCGCACTTTGTTTATTGTCGCATACTGTGGATAGTTCGTCGATAGTGGTG
This sequence comes from bacterium, assembly GCA_021777215.1. GTDB lineage: Bacteria > Babelota > Babeliae > Babelales > Vermiphilaceae > JAJYDS01. The sequence goes on along the minus strand of JAJYDS010000029.1, from coordinate 5,099 downwards.
ATTGTCCCGTCCAAGGAATCTTGCATGGCGTAGGTGCTGCCATACAACATGAGTATGGACATGCAGAGTGGCATAACAAAATGTTTGCTTATCATATTTTTCCTTTTTTATTTTTACTTCTGTTCTTGTTGCACAGTATACTAGTAACTATGAGGGTAAAAAAATAAATTACTTGTATGATGTTTTTTCGTGTGCTCCGTTCGCGAATTTTATGGGTGGGCATATATTCAGGCCGGAGTAAACTTCAAAAAAGGGGCATTATGGGTATGGATACTACGAATATGTTTAATGAACTAGTTATGGACCATTTTCGCCATCCGCGCAATCGGGGACGCCTCCAAAGTCCAGATTTTTCTTCTGATGACACCAATCCTTCATGCGGGGATAATGTTGTTTTTGATGCGCGGGTTGATGCGGCCAACGGTGTGCTGACCGAGCTTTTTTTTGAGGGCAAGGGGTGCGCGTTGAGCCTAGCGACTGCATCGCTTCTCACGCAGGCATGCCAAGGGAAACAGCTATGCGATATTCTTACACTTGATAAAAAATACATTATTTCGCTTCTTGGCCTTGAATTGGGGCCAAATCGTTTAAAGTGTGCCTTGTTGCCGCTTAAGGTTTTGCAGCAAGGAGTAGCTCGGTATCTGCAATCGACAGGAGTTGTTTAATCCATGCTTGATCGCTCGAAATTATTACAGCAAATGCATGCGCTTGCGAGCCAATTGTTTATCGACTATTCCGGCGACCATCAATTGGCCCGGGGCGTATGGGAAAAGATTTCCCAAGACGCTGCATTTATTTACGCCGTGCGTGCCGCGCAAGCATTTTCGCCACTGCTATTGGCTACTTGGGAGCCAGAGCAGAATATTTCGCAGGCCTGTGCTATTACCCTGCCCTTAAAAGATGCGAGTGCGTCGGCTGCCTCGTTTTGCTATCGGGTGATCTCTGTCGATGGCTCACAAATTTATCCTGATCGGCATCAAGGATCAAACTGTTTTTTGATTAACGTTGGCATGGTCATGCTTGCCTATGGCCTTTCGGGCAAAAGTGCTGCCCTCTCTTGTTGGCCGACGGTGTATAGCGGTCAGGAATTGTCAGATCCTTTTATTTCTCCAGAAGTAATTAATGGACAGCGTGAAGAAGCCGAGCTGCAGGCGGGAGTTCAGCTCTGCACTGCCTATGCTATTGATGATGCAGTACAACTTTTACTTTTTGATGGTTCGCTTGTTTTTTGGCATTTAGAGGCGCAAGATACGCGTTTGCGTGACCGTTTTTTACCTGCTTATTTAGCACGCTTGCAACAGTTATATGAAGCGCGGCATTTGGTTGCGGGCTATATTAGTGCTCCGCGCAGCAGAGAGTTGGTGAATCTTATCAAGCTTGCTTTGACTCGAGAGGATAAAGAAGTTGAGGCTGATGTATTGCATTTGGTCGATGCGCAGGTAGCGCATTTTTTTCTGATGCCCCAAACACGTTCGATTGTGTTTAAAAATCATGCTTCTATTTGTGATCAGTATCCTGAGCACTTGCGGCCCCATTTTTTTTATGTCCATGGAGGGGATGAGATTGGGCGAGTGGAGATTCCGGCCTGGATAGCTGCTGATGAGCACTTGGTTGATTGTGTGGCTCAGGTGGTAGTTGATCAATGTCAAAAAGGATACGGGTATCCGGTGGCTATAGCTGAAGCTCATGAGCAAGCAGTAGTTAAAGGAGCTGATCGTGATTTTTTCTATCAATCGCTTAATCAATTAAGTATCGCTCATAAGCAGCGTATGGTAAGCTCACAAAAAAGTATCAAAAAAAGACGAGCAAATTTTTAGTGTTTTGTGTCTGCTGGTGAGTTGTCTATGTGAGCGTGTGAGCGCTCGTGGGAGTGTTGTTGCATGAGATGCTTTTTTCAGTTACTTGTTTTCTGTGGTAGCCAGTTTATGGTGTCGGTGTATGCCATGCAGAAACCATTTGATGATCAGGAGCAGTACAGTATTGTGCGCATGAGAAAAAGGGTCTTTTATACTGAGATGCAGGAGCATCCTCTAGAAAAAATTTCGGCTATCGTTGGGGCTCAGCAGTTGTTAGTATCTGGTACGCCAGATGATTATGAGAGGGTGCGTGTCTGCGCAGCGTTGCATGATTATGTTGCCATGGATGAATCAGACGGAAAAAACAGTGCGATTCTCACCGATATGCAAGGATTGTTTGCTCTATCAGATGGCAACAATCAAGATAATGGGGCAGCAGTGCGAGAGACCGCTTTTCCAGCAACCTCTGATGCGTGCATGCTCGTACAAGAGCCATGCGCAGCAACCATGCAGCATCTTTATACAAAACTGCGCCCGCAGCTCACAGTCGATACTTCGCGTTGTGATGAGCCTGGTTCTCAATCAGCAAGATCTTTGTCGCTAATAAGCCGTACGCGTGATTATTGTAAGAAGTTTTGGGACTGGGTGATATTATCAAATGCCAATGGTCCTTCCGTTGAGCATGAAGTTAAACAGGGGGGTGAAGACGTATTGTCTGAGGTAAGTGATGATTCTGATTATGACGACCATTTAAAATAAGCGAAAATAGCAATATTTTTGAGCATGTTTTACAAGTGGCGTGCGCGGTGGTATAGTACCTTCGTAGTTCTAAAGTGTTTGTTTATTTTATAAGGAGTTGAGGTATGAAGAATGTTTTATTGACCGTCAGTGTATTAGTATTTGTTTCATCAGCATGCGCAATGCAAGATACTGTTACCGAGCAAGTTCCTGTTGTGCGCAATGAAGCAGCTGCTGTGCAAATACCAGCGCAAGAAGTTGTTGTAGCTCCCGTAGCCCAAGAAGAGGAAAGAGTACAGGCGCCGGTGCAAGAAGTTTCTGCTGAGCCCGTAGTCAAAGAAGAAGCCATGGTCCAAGTTCCTGTGCAAGCTGCCCCCGTGGCTGCTGTAGTGTCAGCTCCCGTGCAAGATATTCCTGCTGCTCCTGCAACACAACAAGAAGTAGCTGCAGTACAGGCATCAGTAATACAAATGGAACAAGTATTAAACGTAATAAAAAATCCTACGGCGCAAAAAGTAAGTGCCGCAATTGCTGCTGGCCTTACTATCGAGGAGATGAGCAGGCAGGTGTTTTCCATCGGTGCAAAAAAATCGGCATTCCTTGGTGCGACCATCGCAGCGCTTGTGATTGCATTTCCACAAGTGCGCGAATTGGCAAATCAACTGCTCGCCAAAAAGTCGGTATCAGCTGTGCGTGCGTAGGTATTCGAAAAAAATATTTGTGTACGATTTATTTATATAAAAAAGCCCCTCAATTAGGGGCTTTTTTTATGAAAATTGATTTGTTTTGATATGCTGATTTATTCGTGCCAGACGGCTATAATTATTTTTTTGTTTTACAAGTCATACGCAGGGTGGTATAGTACCTCCCGTGGTTTAACATATGTTTATTTATTTTGTGAGGAGTGTTTTATGAAAAAAGTTATATTGACGATAGCCTTGTTGACAATGGCTGGATCAATGGTTGCTATGGATAATGCGACTGCACCCGCATCGAGTGAAGGTGCTTCTCTGAACAAAGAAACTAAAAAAGAAGAAGTAGTGGTTGCTCCCGCACAACAATCAGGAAAATTGGCGCGTTTTGCGAAAAGCCCATTCACGCGTGCTTTCGCGCTCGGTGCTCTTGTAGAACAAGGATGCGAACGTAAATTGGGTATGGAAAGAAAAAACGCTGCTTATGTTGGTGCAGGAACGGCAGCTTTTGTGTTGTTTGCTCCTTGGACATGCTCTAAAGTAAAAGGCTTATTTACCAAGAAAGCAGTAGCGCCTGCAGTTGCAGCCTCTGCTCCAGTAACAACTCAAGAAGAAAAAACAAAATAACGTATTTTTTTAGTGCGCTATTTTCCTAAAAAAGCTCCCGCTTTGTCGGGGGCTTTTTTTATGTCTTTTGTTGGAAAATTGTTTTTTATGTGATGTTTTTTTATTTTTTAGATGCTTTTTTGTCTTTTTTGCCGGAGGGGCTTGCCTTGATAGATTGCTCTCTGTTATGATGAAACCACAAGAATCTGTCTTTAAAAAGGGGAAGTTGTTTATGAGATTTTTTTTCTTTTTTTTGTTATTCTTAGCGGGTTTTTCTCAGGCCATGGAGCCCTTAAAAGTGGTTGGTGTGCACATAGCATTGTGTGCGGCGAAAAAGACTGTGCAAACAAACTCTGGTGATGAATTCCGAGCTATCACGGATCCTGTTCAGAAAAAAGATGAGTATCAAGCGCCTCGTGAGTCACTTTTTAAAAGGGATAAATCTTCGTGTAATTTGCGGTATGATTCGGAGAAGTCGAGTGATGATGGCGAGCGCCTTCTTAATAACATCTCTCCTGATTCAAGTCGTGAGTCGGCAAGTTCAGGAGGTTCTTATTTTGAGTGTTATTATCCTTTTAGTGCTCACCGGATGGCGATTCCTATTTTTGAAGAAGATTGTGAAAGTGAGTCGCTGGCAGAGGCAGCGAAAAAAATACGTCCCCATTCGCGCTGAGGGTGGTTTTTTAATGAGCAAGAATCAATGGAGAGTTTGCTTCGAGTTTTTGGCGTTGGTGTGGTTTGCTAAGATACGAACAAAAAAAGATAAGAGGGCCTTTTTAGAGGGCCCACTCTCTTTTTTCTCTGTTATTTCGGTTTTACTTTGGTACACCAAAGTTTGTTGCAGTAGACGGTGTTTTCTGGGCACGGAGTGTCTTGTTGCAAGTTTTCTGGCCAGACAAGTTCCGCAGCAGCGTTGCGCTCGAGCCGTTCAGAATAGAGTAATCCATCTGGGTACCGAAAGCCTCCGTAACTATGAGAGAACGGGTACTGTATAATGACCTCTGGTGTATTAATTACACTGCCCACATTTCCCGCGGCGTTGAAGTACACTTTCACCGGGTATAGCCCCGGTTCGTTTAATGTCTTAGTTACAATTACTCTTACGGGGCACCTCTTCACCAATGCGCCGCTTGAATATGTTAAGTGAATCAGGAAATTAGCAACGCCGAAAAGTCCTGGCTTAAAAGTATTTTTTGCTGTTTGGTAAATTTAAGAGTGTAGCTAAAAAGAGCCGCAAATACATTTACAAAAAAACTTTCTGCAGAGC
>JAJYDS010000008.1 GCA_021777215.1 bacterium | reverse complement strand
CGCTCAATACCCGAATCAAAAAATGCTAATTGTATCACCACCGATAACCGTATCTCCAACATTAACACCACCCCCAAAACAGGCATGGGAATCTATGGTGATGAACAATACAACAACTTTTCGCAAAATATAGCTGCGTGGTGCGATCTAGCCTATAGGTCATCAATCACCAATGTACAATCGGGGTATACTGGATCAAACTTCATGTATAATGTCGCGCTACCATCGTAAACGACACATAAAAAACTAGCGGTACGCGGGCTCAAAAAATACTCGGGGCAGGATTGTATCTCCTGCCCCGCTCTTATTTATGGGTAACTATACCTGTTAACAGATACTGTTACAGCACATTTTTTTGTTTCAATACTTCAGTCGCCTGCGCAGCATTATAAAAAACATGCGCATCGATAGCATGATTACGCGCTGCTTGAACATTTGTTTCTTTGTCATCAAAGAATATAATATTGCGTGCATTGGTTGGCCATGTTTTGACTAAGAACTTTTCTATATACTTGCTGTGCGGTTTTCTCGTAAAGATTCCCTCAGCTTTTGCCATAGATCTTGACCAATCAAAGCAATCAAATAGCTCAGGAAATTTTTGGTGCAATTTCTGCATAGAACCTTGCGAGATATTAGAAAAAATTACCTGCTTAATGCCCTGTGCATGTAATTTTTTTACCAGCGCAACCGTCTGCGCATTAGGACAACAGTTGTGCCCACTCCACGCAGGCTGCGAGCAAAGCACCCCGTGAATATCCCAGGCTACCACAACATTCTTTTTATCGTCTGCGTATAAAATAGGAGCGCTAACACATAAAACAACAAAAAATGCGCGTGTTAAAAAATGATTCTTGAACATAAAAACCCCCAGATATAAAAAGGAGAGCAGCTCTCCCACGGATCACCAATTATCATGCGATCCGCTAACCATGTACCATTTTTTGTCCATACACTTTAGATAATGTTTACCCTATCAGTGTAGATGAGCGGGGATTAGTTGCAACAGGGGGAGTCTTTATAGATATATAAAAATTTCTAATAGCGATTATTAATAGGGTTGTACTTGAGCTGTACCTGGAAGAGGCTTACTGTCAAAACCACAGAGCGATAAAAAATAGGAGCTATCACTCAATTTTTGTGCGCAAAAGAATCGTTTCTAAAAGTCCTGCGTAGGCTACAATGCTTTTGCTGATTTCTTCGATTAATAGCTCATCATAGCCATGGGTAGTTTCATTGCGATGGTCAACCATTTTAATCGCTAATACGACCTCCTGCTCAGAGAGAAGCTTTGCCTTCAGACATTCACGAAAAACGGCTTTTGGCGTTTTAATCTCAAGCGTCCGTCCTTGCAATCCAAGGTATTCCCCCACATATTTCCAGGTGGTATCAAAGGTATACTCAAAACGTTGCACTACTGAATCTCTAAAAGCTTGATACACCGACACCGTATCCTCTCGCAGGCACTGTGCCATAGAAGGCGCTTTATCCAAGTAAACAAGAGATTTTTTCAGGCTCGCCAATGCGGTTAATGCTTTTTTATACTTCTTTTGTAATCTCTCTTTTTCTAATGCCATACTATTCCATCTTTTAAAATTTGTTTTTTAAAATCTTCTGAAACCGTACGCATATCAACGACATCCACCGTAAAGGGAATAATGCTCTCTTCTATATCCTCTTTTATGGCACTCAAGACAGAGTCTTCGATAACTCCGCCTGCATCTAGGGCAATATCAATATCTGACTCAGGCGTATTATCTTTTCTCGCTCGTGAGCCAAATAAATATACTTTCGCCCGAGGAATATGGCGCGAAACCGTCGCTAGTATGATTTCTTTGTATAAGTCTGACACAAAACACTCCTGTATTGGTACATCGGCTTTCAGACTAGCATAGAGCCAGTCTTTTTGTATAGATAACCTCATATCCTTTTTTAGTCACGGCTAACCCCGTGGCCGACAAATCATTTTTTATGCTAAAAAGTGTAAATTTTACCTAGAAAACAAAACATTCTTTACAATAACCCTCAGTTTCATTAGTTTTATTCTCATGACCTATCTTTTTTGATGAGCAAGGAAATCGTCATGACCAAACCTATCTCGGAGTCACCGGCACGTCAAAACACCGCAGCACAAAATACCCCTCAACCAGGATTTGTACTCCGTGTAAGCGGCACTATTATCGACGTCCAATTCCCTCGTGAATCCGCGCCTAACATTTTTAACGAACTCCATATCACCATACCGGCAAACGGAGAACACAAAGAAACAACCGCCACCCTTGAAGTAGAACAACAATTGGGCGATGGTGCTGTACGCTGTGTGGCTATTGATAATGTCTTTGGCATCAGCCGCGGACTCCCTGTTACCGATACAGGTGCCCCTATTACTGTCCCGGTAGGTCCACAAGTTTTGGGACGCATTGTAAACGTGCTGGGCGAATCAATTGATGATTTACCAAAGCTTGCCGCAAAAGAACGATGGCCCATTTTCCGCGATGCGCCTTCGCTGATCGAACAAAAAATAGCTAATGAAATTCAAGAAACGGGTATCAAAGTTATTGATATCATGTGCCCCTACATTAAGGGTTCTAAAATTGGTCTGTTTGGTGGCGCGGGTGTGGGTAAAACAATTTTGGTACAAGAATTAATTCGTAATATTGCCACAGAGCATGGCGGCGTTTCGGTCTTTACCGGTATTGGAGAGCGTACTCGTGAGGGTAACGAACTCTGGCTTGAGATGAAAAATTCTGGTGTACTTGATAAAACAGCACTTGTATTTGGTCAAATGGGTGAGCTCCCAGGCGCACGGTTACGTGTTGGCCTTGCCGGTCTGACGATGGCAGAATATTTTAGAGATAAAGAACATAAAGACGTACTCCTTTTTATCGATAATATTTTCCGCTTCGTGCAAGCAGGCTCAGAGGTATCTACGCTCTTGGGCCGGATGCCATCGGCCGTTGGCTACCAGCCAACATTGGCAACTGAAATGGGCGCTCTGCAAGAACGAATCGCGAACACTATTAATGGATCTATCACTTCAGTCCAAGCTGTTTATGTACCGGCTGATGATATCACCGATCCCGCACCCGCAACGACGTTTATGCACTTGGATGCCAACACAGTACTTTCTCGAAAATTAGTCGAATTGGGCCTCTATCCCGCAATTGACCCGCTCGAATCAAGCTCTAAAGGCTTATCACCTGATATTATTGGTGAACGACACTATCGCATCACTCGTGCGATACAATCAATTTTGCAACGGTATAAAGAATTACAAGATATCATTGCGATTTTGGGTATGGATGAATTATCTGAGGAAGATAAAATACTCGTACGCCGCGCGAAAAAAATTCAGAAATTTTTAACGCAGCCGCTCTTTACTGCAACATTCGCCACCGGCATGGAAGGACGCTATGTGCCAAAAGCACAAGCTATTGATGATTTTGAACAAATTGTTAATGGCGCTTGTGATCACCTACCAGAAGATGCCTTTTATATGGTGGGCACCCTGGAAGAAGCGAAAGAGAAAGCTAAAACACTCTTGGGACAATCGGCATGAAGCTCTCACTCATTACTCCTCTGAGCGCAAAAACTATGCCCGTTGCATGGGTTGAACTTAATACGCCTGCGGGTGACTTTGTTATTTTACCCGGGCATGCACCCATGATTGTCACGCTTTCTCCCAATAAACAACTGACGTATGGATTGAGTAGCGGTAAACAAGAATCATGCATGGTGCATCGCGGCATTGCAGAAATTAATCGCCACTCAACTACCATTATTTTGGATGAAGCAACATAAAACATCCTACAGCACTGTCATCCAGAAGCGTGCACAAGACATAGAACTGACTAGACCGGGCATCAGCACAAGAGCCCAATAACACTTGAGAAAAAACATGAACACTGTATTGGGTCATTTAATTAGCGGATCGTTAGTCGAAGGATTTATCATGCGCATCCACCCGGATGCGCAGTTGGAAGCGATAAAGACAGGAAAATTTGTTTCCATAGTGGGTAACCAGTATAAATTCTTTTCCATGATCACTGACCTCAGCCTCAATGTCAGTCATCCTGATATTTTATTATTTCCGCCAAGCCCACAAGAAACATTGCTCAACGATATATTAAAACAAAAAGACATCTATGCGACCGCAGAACTAAAGCCAATGCTCATGCTCAGCAAAGACGACAAACCGATGCCGGTTAAAACAATTCCGCCACACTTTGCTAAAGTCTACGAAGCAAACGCGCATGACGTTGCACTAATTTTTGGCGACGAACAGGAGCCAACCAAACGATACTTCAATATTGGCAGCCCGCTCGATATGACTACGCCCGTGTGCATCGATTTGGAACGGCTCACTGAACGCAGCAATGGCATTTTTGGAAAAACAGGAACGGGTAAAACATTTTTAACCCGCCTTATTCTTGCCGGACTCATTAAACAAGAAAAAGCAGTCAATCTTATTTTTGATATGCATAGCGAATATGGCCTGCAAGCACGTAAAGAAGGCGGCAATCAGTCATTTGTAAAAGGACTCAAAACATTATTCGGCAACAAAGTAGTGATCTTTTCACTCGATCCTGAATCCACCCGCCGTCGCGGCGGCATGCCTGATGTAGAAATGATTATTCCCTATCAGGCGATCAATGTGGAAGATATCCTTTCGCTCCAAGAAGAACTTAATTTACATGCAACCGCACTTGAAGCAGCATACCTTATTGCAGCCGTACATAAAAAAGAATGGCTCTCCGTGCTCCTTTCCCAAGGAGAGCGCTTAAAAGACTTTGCGCAAGAAATGGGCGCACATCCCGAATCAGTCGCAGCACTCTATCGTAAATTAAAACGGCTTGAACGCTTGCCCTTTTTGCGCGACACACGTACCGGTGCTTATAAAGACACATCAGTCATTGATCAGATGATGGAGTATATTTCTCAAGGAACCAGCATTGTAGTTGAATTTGGCAATCATACCTCTACCATGATTTACTTACTTATTGCCAATATCATCACCCGACGCATTCACGCTGAGTATGTGGCAAAAACTGAAAAATTTTTGGGCTCACAACATAAAAGTGACGAACCCAAAAAGCTGATGATCACGATTGAAGAAGCACACAAATTTTTAAATCCGCAGGCAGCTCGCCAAACTATTTTTGGCACTATCGCTCGCGAGATGAGAAAATATTATGTTTCGCTGCTAGTTGTCGATCAGCGCCCTTCTGGCATAGATCCAGAAATTATGTCACAAATTGGCACCAAAATTGTTGCACAATTGAATGACGAAAAAGACATTCAGGCAGTGCTTACCGGTATAAACAATGCATCGAGCTTACGCTCAGTGCTGGCAAGTCTTGATAGCAAAAAACAAGCCCTTCTCCTTGGCCACGCACTCACTATGCCTGTCGTCATACAAACACGCGATTATGATGAAACATTTTATCGGGCAATGGGCGATACAGTCACTTCAAAGCAGATTGATCAGCTTATCCAGGAACTGTTTTAATGCTAAGCCACTACTCGATAAACTATTTTTTATGTGCAGCAAGCTTTATTTATCTCGTTCATGAATTAAGCGTATTGCCTCGCACACAATTGCTGAACGATCAGCTTTATTATGTTGCTTCAGTTGCTTGATATATAAATGAGTAAGCATCTCCAGTTCAAGTTTGCCCAAATAATAGGTTGCCTTTGTTTTCGCACTTTTTTCTGGCTGACTTGCTGGCATAACAGTTTGCTTGCTTGCCTGCACGCTGGCTTGTGTTTGCACTGGCTTAACAGCTTGTTGTTTTACCTGGCTAACACTGCGCTTGCTTTCTTGCTTGCCCGCACGCTGTCTTGCTGGTTTACTGGCAGACTGTTTTATTTTCTTACTGTCTTGCTGGCGCGTTGGCTTGCTGTAATCGCCAAGTGAAAGCTTCTTTTTGATATCAGCACTTGTTTTTGCAATATTACTCATCAAGCATTCTCCTTTTTAATAATCTCTTTGGCTAAACTCATATACGCTAACGCGCCCTTACACTCTGGATCATAGTCAAAAATAGCCTTACCATTCGCTTGCGCCTCATTGAGCTTTATATTTTGTGGTATAAACGTTTTATATATTTTTTTACCAAAAATATCTTTAATGCGTCCATGAACATCCCGAGCTAGTTTTGTTCGCGTGTCAAAAAAAGTAATAAGGACACCACCAATACTAATCTTGTGGTTAATTATCGGACCAATATCTTTATTAATAAAATTAATGGTCTCTACAAAATTATTAACCCCTTCGAGTGAAAAATAACTCAATTGCAACGGAAGAATAATTTCCTGCGCACAAGAAAAGACATTCATTGGCAACGTACCAAAGGTTGGCGGACAATCAAACAGCATAACATCATAGCCTTTTACCCCTTTGAGTTTATTGCGCAACTTAAACTCTTTGGCATGCATTGAGGCAAGCTTCATTTCGGCAATTGCTAAAGATAGATCGCTCGGAATAATATCAAGACCTTTAATGTACGTTTGTTGTATAACATCGGCAGGCTTGGTTGAATCATCGCACAACAGCTCTGCTATCGTCTGTTTATCTTTGGTGTTTACGCCTAAGCCTACTGTCGTGTGTCCTTGCGCATCAATATCAATCACAAGCACCTTTTTACCCAAACGAGCAAGCGCCGCACCAAGATTAATAGCGGTAGTCGATTTACCGACACCACCTTTGTGATTAGCAATGGCAATGGTTCTCATAGACCTGTTCCCCTTTTTGATTAGTACCAGAATGCTGGCATATCCGCAAACCATTAAGCAAGCAGGCAATCAAGCATACTTGCCGGCATACCAACAGACTGGCAAAACGATGTACTGTATCCCCAGCATGATGCCAAAAAAGCACATCTTTTAGCAAGAGATGTGTCATACACAGAAAATATATATCAAAACAATTGTCACCCGTCGATCCTCTCTATACTAAAATAAGCGTGAGCCGCCTCTCCAACAAAGAATATTATTTTTTATGATGACGATATAATAGCATTGGCAGAGCATTTAAAGAAAATACCATCAATATATTTGACACGGATAGTAAAATAAAAGTATACAATTTCTATGACTATTTTTTTCAAATAAAAGGAGCTCTATGTTTGGATTATCCGGCGAACAAACTGCCCAACTCGAACAATATAAAATGGCCATGCGCATAATAAACACCTGGGATGTAGCACGCACACCTGTTATAATAGCAGCAATTATATGCTTACTATTTTCCGTATTTTTATTTGCACGTAAAAAGGGCGGTCGTTTCTTCTTCCTTATTCTCGCCGTCATTCTTGGATTGGGCACTATAGGAATGGATAAATTCAAGCTCTATGTACAAGAACGAAAACAGACAGCAGTTAAAGAGGCGGTCAAAGAAGCAATTACATCAATGCCAAAAAAAATTGTCGAATTGCCAGAAAATGTCGGAAAAGGTGCAACTGGCTTGCTAAAAAAAATATTACCATTCGGCGGCAAATAGTCACACAGGAAACTCATCCCGCTTTTGCTTGACAAGATCTCACAAGGTTGATAGTTTTGCTTCTGAAATTAGTAGGATGAAGTTTTAAAATAGTCCCTAAATGAACAATACATCTAAGTATTGTTCACCCCCCTAACCCTTCAGCTTTGCATAAAAGTTGAAGGGATTTTTTTGCACAATTTTTTAGCGCACAGAAAGACAATTAAATAAAGAAGAGAGTTGATAGCTGGTATGAGTACCATGCGTAAGAATTATCTTATGACATCGTACTAAAATCGCTGGGTCTTTCTTGATTAAAAATGCATTAAGCGCTGACAAGTCGCCATTGACATCTAACGCAAGTACTTGTTTGGTGTACCATCCTTTATCACGCACAGACTCGGCAAGACACTGAGTTACCTCGCAATGTTGCATGCGCGCATTTTTAATTAAACTCGTCATCGTTTCATGCATCAATTCAGATGATGAAAAGCCTTTGGTATAGACACGCATTTTTGTTTTAAGTTCACCGATGGCGTTTGCCCGTTGTTCATGCGAAAGACGTGCCTGCACACTTCGCGCGTATTGATCACGTATTTGTAAAGTTTCTCGCTCATACAACGCTCTTGTTGCCACCGCAGGGCTATATAAAGCTCCATACCAACCATATGCTAATACAAACAAACTCAATAGCGTACCGCAATACCGATATACTGGCCGCGTAGCTACAATAGCCGCATACAAACGTGAACCGCGTGGTACAAAATACATTACTCTCCCTTCTCATTTTTTTTAAAAAAGCTCCTTGGTCCATTGCATTGGATCAACACCAGTATTATTCACCCGCATCTCCCAATGCAAGTGATACCCTGTTGCATACCCTGTTTTACCAACAGTACCCAGCGGATTGCCTTTAGCAATTTTGGCACCAACTTGGAGATTTTTATCAAAATCATCAAGATGGAAAAAGAGAGAAAAGACTCCCCAGCCATGATCTATTACGACGGTATTACCCGTCATGCCATACCGTTCTTTTAAAACAACTCGTCCATTTTGTGGCGCCCAGACAACACTTCTTGGCAAATTGATAATATCGATACCTTTATGTACATAACGGCCCTTTTGCTGCGTGGTACGAACGGTACCAAATTCGCAAGTTACTCGCTGCACTTCAGTAGGAAGACAGAAAGCACCGCGCCATAATTTTTCATGAGGCGATTGCTGCACTAAGGTCTCAAGAGCTTGTTCCATATTATCACCCGTTGCTTTTTCATACTCCTGCTTGATCTTTTCATCACTTACCTGAAGCGTCTGTTTTTTGAACGGATACTGCACAACTTGAAACTTATTCTCTAAATGGAGATTATTGCCCACTTTATCCAGAATATCGAGTGCAAAAAGATATTCATTAGGATTCTCTTCGCAGGTCACCGGCACAAAAGTCTCATAAACCAATGACTCTTTAGATTCAGGAAAACAGGAATACTTGTTTGAAAGGGCAGAAACTACCGCCTGGTCTATTGGCTTATTTACTTGAAACTGAATATGCAGCGTCCGTCCTTGAAAAACTTTATAATCAGTTTCTGATTTTACTAAAGCCGCTTGCAACGAAACATTATCAACAAAAAAATCACGCTCGAGAAGCACCTTGTTTTTGCGATAGGTACTTTCTACAAAATCTGCCTTCAATTGATGTTTACCATTAGCTACAGTTTTGCTCGGAATAGTGAACACTTGTTCTTGGCTCACTTTAAAACGATTAATCAACGGCTTACCATCAAGCCAAATAGAAACTTCACCTTTCTTATTACTTGCCAATGAACACGAGATATCACCGCAATAATAATGTTCGGGTTCTAGGCCAGCAAGAACAATTTCTGGTTTTTTTAGATCAAAGAAATAATTATACATTCCCCATCCAAACCAACCAACTAAAAGTGCTCCAACTAGCAGTACGCCATTTTTCAGCTTGAAAATCATAGGTATTCCTAAAAAAAAGTATGGTTCTGTAATACCTAAAATTATACTGCTTTTTTTCCTTTGGTAAAACTAAAATCTATACATTTTTACCTGTTAAATCCTTGTTTTTTATGACTTGGCCATTCTATACTTTTTCTGCTTACCAAAAAAGTTAGGAGAGTAGCGATGATTAAAAAAGGTATCGTGTGCATCCTCTGTTTTTTTTGCTTGTCATCAAATTTTACTGCGCAAAGCACTCAATGCTATCAAATACAATCTTGCCTACATCTCCACACTCATAATACTGCGACACTCTGGGCTATTCCTACTGCTCTCATTGGCTCTGCATTAGTTTCTGTGGGTTTTTCTTGGTTTCGTGCACCGGTGAAAGACAGCCCGCGCCCGGAAGCCTTACAAATAACTACGCTCACGCCTAGAAATCATTTCACCTCAGAACCAAAATTATTAAATCTGAGTGCCGTTAAACAACACCTGTGTCACCAAAAAAATACGGCTGTATGCATAGATTTGGGGCAAAACACCGTCAAGATTCACACAGTAGCAACACACACAAACTCCATTATCCAAGACAACTCAACAATAACATCCGGAAAACACGCACAAAACGCTACATCCAGCACCACGCCCACCACAAAAAAATCCGACACGCGAATTCCTATGACCGCACCTCAAAAGCAAATTTATAAACCTGTTCTAACAAGTCAAAACCACGCGCTTACCCCAACTTGGCTGGTCTCTCCTGGTTTTATGGGCCACCGTCCTCAAAAATACTCTCAAGAAAGTGAACCTGAATCGGGTCTTGATCAGGCAGCTCATTTTATCGAAGGCTCTATTATTCATGGCCCGTGCGTTACCTTCAATTATAATGACGAGCGGAGAGTCTTTAATTTCGGGCAGACTGCTGATTTGGCCTGCTTGAGATCAGCCTACGACCAAGTAAAAAATAAGGACAATGTATTGATTGGCACCTGCCGAGGAGCAACAACGCTCCTCAATCTACTCTCTCGCTTAGACCAAAAAGACTTCGCGCACATTAAAGCAGTAATTCTGGAATCACCTTCACTCAACCTTAAAAATCTTGCGACACAGGTGGCACATTCATATATTGGCTGGCTACCAAAATCTCCAACAATACTCCATTCATTTTTTAGAGTGTGGTTTCCCAACTATGACCCTAACTATCCCTCATTTTTACCTAAGCTTGGCAACATCCCTGAAGATATCCCTGTTTTGATTGGCCATCTGGAGGGCGACAAAGTTATTTCTTATAATGACATTACCGCAATTGTTCACCAATTGCGTACTACCGGTCACAAAAATGTTTATTTAACTATCATGCAGGATAAGACAATCACCCACGCACGGCTAAGTAGGATACCGGCATTTCAGCAAGTAACCAATGCCTTTTTAAGGCACTACGACATCGCGTATGATGAAGGGTTGGCAGCAATTGGTGAGCCTCTGCTTAAAAAAGCTCTTTTAAAAGCACAAACTGTCTAATCCTCCTATCGACAAATTGAACATATTGCATTAGATTTAAAAAACAAAAAAAGCATTACCTACAGGGAAATTTCTCGTGAAAAAAACAACCTATAGTCTTTTTATCGCTCTCTCGATACTTGCATCAAATGGCCAAACCAAAGCATCACCATCGTTGAAAAAACTCGCTCTTTGCGCGGGGACAGCAGCAACTACCGGTTTTGGCTACCTGTATTGCAGCACGCCACAGGGATACACCCCGACAATAGAAACTTTACAAACTCTATCAGCAGTACCTCTAGAAAATACCGATCTGACCCAAAAAACACTTTTTGAATCACAAACACCAGTATCATTCACCTCTTCTATCATAATGGGAATAAGCAAAACTCTTTTTCCCACCATCGCTCACCAAGAAAAGCCTCTTTTGATCACAGCATCAAATAAAACCTACACCTTACAACCAGGTACCGTCTCTTGCGCACTCAATACCGACGAACCAATTTGGATTGCCTCCTGCGGCTGGACCCCGGGATTTGATCCTGATGAAATACGCGGTATTAATCCCAACATTCGTTTAGCAAAACGGTATCTAGGAAGAAATATAATTCATGGCCCAGCACTTTTTATTGCCCACAATGACAGCCGACGCATATTTAATTTTGGCCAAGATGCCGATCAAAAAAACATAGACTTTATCTACCACCAAGTTACCGGTAAAAAAGTAATTTTTCACGGACTCTGCCGCGGTGTAACAGCCATTCTTGGCTGGATGCAACACTATGAAAACGATAATAATATATGCGCCTTTATTTTTGAATCACCGGCAGTATCACTAAAAATGGCATGTATTGATAAAAGCCTGAGTGTCAGCCATTCAAATCTTGCCGGTACATTTACTCATTCGTTGTTCTCTTTTTATTACCCTAATTACAACCCTTTAAAAGCAGAGAAACAAAAAGAGATAGAATCACTCCACATAGCAAAAGACGTTCCTATTTTTATTGGCACACTTAAACAGGATGCGTACACCTCCTTTGGCACTGTCACAAACTTAGTACGAGCGTTGAGAAAAAAATCTTCCAACCCTCTCTATTATTTTGTTTGCGATGATTCAATGCTGGTACACGCGCAATTAAGCAAATCAAAAACCTACCAACAAGCAGTCAACGCATTTTTGAAAAAATATAATTTGCCCCATGATGAAAAATTAGCCGAACAAGGACAAGAACTTCTTGAAAAAGCTCGAATACAAGCAAATGCTTTAGTAGCCGGCTCGCATTAGTTCAAAAAATCACGCCATCATTAAAAAACAGACTAAAACTATTCGCGCTAATGCCCTCTCTATATAAAAACCACACTGAGAGAAGATCTATGCATATAAAAGCAAAGAAAAAATCGTTTTTTACCTTAGTTTTAAGCTTGCTCTTCATACCACAAGAAATGCCTATACAGGCTGCGCCTACACTTAAGGAGGTTACACTCTATACAGCTGGCGCTGCAGCAACAGCATATCTTGGATATCTCTCCTTAAGTAAACCTGCAGCTTTTACCCCTACCATCGAAAATCTTCAAATACTCTCCGCCACACCAAAAAAACAAGATATAGACTCTCCGCTACCTGTTTTTCAAACAGAGACGCCGGTAAACTCTGCCCCTCCTACTCCACGTCTCTCGACCGTTGCAAAGGGACTTATGGGCAGACGTGAATCCTTAGAACCCTTTATCATCTCAGTAAAAAATGAACAATATGAAGTAACAGAGGGGGCAACAGCACTATCATTTCCTGGAAATGAGCCCCTGTGGATAGCCTCATGCGGTTGGGATCCCTGCAGCGGAAGAGATCTTGCTCGAGGCATTAATGAAAACAGACGGTTGGCAACCCGATACCTGGGCCGGCACATTATCCACGGACCAGCGTTATTTATCGCCCATAACGATGCGCGTTGCGTTTTTAATTTTGGACAAGACACCGATCAAAAAAATATAGATTTTGCCTATCAGAAAGCAGCCGATAGAGACGTGGTGCTTCACGGACTGTGTCGAGGCGCTACTGCCATTTTAGGATGGATGCAACACTACCAAAGTGATACTAATGTACGCGCGATCATTTTGGAATCACCAGCGACATCACTTCATTCCGCCTGCCAAGAGGTAAGCCTGAAATTTACCCATTCAAAAATCCCCGGCGCACTCGCACACCGGCTTTTTTCTTTTTATTATCCAAACTACAGCTCTGAAAAAGCCACACAACAAGAAGAGACTTCGCCACTCTGCCTCGCACAAGATGTCCCTATTTTTATCGGCAATATCAAGGGCGATCCTATTAGTTCTCATGCTAGCGTCACTGCTTTAGTAAAAAAGTTGCGCAAAAATTCTAAAAATCCTATCTACTACTTTATAAGCGACGAATCTATCACTCACGCATATCTGAATACGTCAAAGCAATACCAACAAGTAGTCAATGCCTTTTTGAAGAAATACAACCTGCCCTACGATGACGAATTAGCCAGTCAGGGAGAAGAACAGCTAGCGCAAGCACTCTCGCGCGCACAAGAACTGGGAGATTCCTGAAACTAATCCACTACAGCACATAACATTCACATCCGAAAAACACGCTTACACACCCTTGACCACACCTAAGTAACATCTTAAAAGTTGTTTTTCCTCACAATGCGAGTAAAACAGACCCCTGAGCCTTCTTAATTCTCTATTCTTCTCCAGAAAGGCACCCCTATCTGCATACTCTTAATTATGCTATACTTTTCTATTATGAATAAATTAAAAAAAACAATTCCAGATGCCCCTGGTATCTACCTCTTCAAGGATGCGTCCGGCACTGTCATTTATATCGGTAAAGCAAAATCACTCAAAAATCGAGTGTCAAGCTACTTTTTGAAGCAATATACTGACTGGAAAGTTAAATCACTCATGGCCGAACAAGCTGACATTGACTATATTCTTACCGGCAGTGAAACAGAGGCATTATTGCTTGAAGCGCAACTTATTCAAGAACACCGACCAAAATTCAACGTCCTACTCAAAGATGGACAACCCTATCTCTACCTTCTTTTCACCCAAGAAAACCCGCCTCAATTGACCTTGGTAAGGAATAAAAAAGCCAAGGGCACCTATTTCGGTCCTTTTTTAGAAAAAATACCGGCACGAAAAACACTCAATTATTTGATCAAAACTTTTCAGCTCCAGCTCTGTAATAAAAAAATTGAAAATGGCTGTCTTGATTACCATCTAGGGCTTTGTGCCGGAAATTGTCGTACCAACTTCGATCTTGATGGTTATTTGTTTCGCCTCAGCCTCGCCCAAGAATTACTCAAAAACAAAAGCGAGGCGTTTAAGCGGCTGCTTGAGGAAAAAATTATTCTCTACTCAAAAAATCTTGAATTTGAAAAGGCAAAGCATCTACGCGATTATTTAGAAAATATTGATACTATTTTTAACACGCTCCATGTACGCTTTTATGAAACTAAATTTTCCAATCAAGCCTATGCCGCCACAACACCGGTAGGAATGGTTGCTGATGATTATGATCAAACTGCACATGAGCTACAAGAGCTCCTTGCGTTACCCTGTGCACCGCTTACCATCGACTGTTTTGACATATCTCATTTTCAAGGCTCTTTTCATGTCGGCTCCTGCGTACGTTTTGCTCGAGGAAAGGCTGACAAAAATAACTTACGCCGCTTTCGCATAAAAACAGTTGCACAACAAGATGATTATGCCGCGCTGCAAGAAATTGTTTCACGCCGATACAAAAATACCAATAATTTCCCCGATTTGATCGTTATAGATGGGGGAAAAGGACAGCGCAATGCAGCACTGAGCGTGCTATCGCCAGAAAAAAAAGCTGTCTGCATTGGATTAGCAAAACGAGAAGAAACGATATTTTGCGATGCGTACCCAGAAGGCATCATTCTTGATCAAAAAACCGACGCAGCACGACTTCTTATCGCGCTCCGCGATTATGCACACCATTTCGCTATAAGCTATCACCGCAAAAAACGAACCACGCGAGCATAACTGCCAACGCTTATTAAACAATTCTAGTTAAAAAATACAGTATTCGATCATAAAAATACAGAGTGTGTCAATTCCTCTGGCCTACATGCATGCGCAAATCCCTGAATAGGATTGCGTGCCCAAATGTAACGGCATTTAAAAATAACTTTTTACATATAACTACAAGACTATGGATTCGCAAAAAACATTACTTTATTCTAGAGATAGTTTGAATCGAAAGGGTAAAAAATGACAAATCAAACAACAGAAAAACAAGAAAGTCTTGTTGATCGTTATTGTGTCGATTTAACCAAGCGAGCACGCGAGGGAAAACTCGATCCAGTTATTGGCAGGCATGAAGAAATACGCCGCGTTATGCAAATTCTTTCTCGTCGAACCAAGAATAATCCCGTACTCATCGGCGAACCGGGCGTGGGAAAAACAGCTATTGTCGAAGGCATAGCACAACGTATTATTAACAATGATGTTCCAGAAAGCCTTAAAAACAAACGTGTCTGCGCATTAGATTTAGGACTCTTAATCGCCGGCGCTAAATATCAAGGAGAATTTGAGGAACGCTTGAAAGGGGTACTTAAAGAAATCGAAGATGACGGCGGCTCGGGCATTATCTTATTTATCGATGAACTGCATATGCTTGTCGGTGCGGGTAGGGCTGGCGGCGGCATGGATGCCTCCAACTTGTTAAAACCTGCACTTGCACGCGGAACACTTCATTGTATCGGCGCCACCACACTCCAAGAATACCGCCAATACATCGAAAAAGATGCAGCGCTTGAACGTAGATTCCAAAAAGTGCTCGTGGAAGAACCATCGATAGAAGATGCTATTTCAATTTTGCGCGGCCTTAAAGAACGTTTTGAAATTCATCATGGCATCCGAATCAAAGACCAGGCGCTCGTAGATTCCGTATTACTGTCAGTACAATATATTCCTGAGCGCTTCCTTCCCGATAAGGCGATTGATTTAGTTGATGAGGCCGCTGCCAAAATAAAAATGTCTATAGACTCGCAGCCAGAGCAGGTCGATCATCTTGACCGCCTCATCAGACAACTTGAGATTGAAAAGGTGGCTCTTGCCAAAGAAAAAGATGATCCGAAAGCAAAAGAACGTTTGACCGACCTGCAAAAAGAGTTGGATGCAGCAAAAAAAGAACATGCTAACCTTATAGCGCAATGGAAAGCTGAAAAAGCGCCGCTAGAACGCATGAATAAGCTTAAAGAAGAGATAGAGCAGGCGCAAAATAAATATCAACAAGCAGAACGTAATGGCGATTACGCAAAAGCTTCTGAAATTAAATATGGACGCATAGCCAAACTTGAACAAGATTTGCATAAAGAACAAGAGAAACTCAAAGATTTCAAGTCGCCGCTGGTAAAACAAATGGTTGATGAAAATGACGTCGCAGAAGTACTTTCACGATTAACTCATATTCCCGTACAAAAACTCAAAACAAGTGAAGCTGAAAAACTGCTCACTATGGAGCTTATACTAAAAGAGCGCGTTATTGGACAGGATGAAGCACTAGAAAAAGTCTCACATGCGATTCAAATGCATCGTGCTGGACTAGCAAATCCCAATAGACCAATCGGTTCTTTTTTATTTCTCGGGCCTACCGGTGTAGGCAAAACAGAAGTCGCACGTACTTTAGCTGATTTTCTTTTTAATGATCCTCAAAAAATGATTCGCATTGATATGTCTGAATATAGTGAACGGCATGCAGTTGCACGCTTAATTGGCGCACCTCCTGGCTATGTTGGTTATGAAGAAGGCGGTCAACTGACAGAGCAAGTTCGTCGAAATCCTTATAGCGTTGTTCTGTTTGATGAGATAGAAAAGGCACATCCAGAAATCTTTAATATTTTTTTACAAATTTTGGATGAAGGACATTTAACTGACAGTCAAGGACGCAAGGTATCTTTTAAAAACTGTATAATCATTATGACCTCAAATATAGGATCTGACTTAATTTTACAAGCAAAAGAAATAAGCGAAAAAGTACGCGAAGAAATAGAAAAACTGCTTCATAAAGCTTTTCGCCCAGAATTTCTCAATCGCATTGATGAGATAGTATACTTTAGTATGCTCTCGCAAGACGATGTGGAAAAAATTGCGCATATTCAAATAGCCGAACTGCAAAAAAGACTACAAGAAAAAAACATCACGCTCGTGATCACCAAACCGGTCATAACTGAAATCGCTCGTGAGGGCTATGTGCCTGAATACGGCGCACGTCCACTCAAACGCACAATACAAAGCCGCATTGCCGTTCCGGTTGCGCATTACATGCTTAAGAATCCTGATGCAAAAGAAATTACTGTATCTTTAAAAAATAACACAATAGTAGTTTCATAAGCTCAGATTGATACAATGGATGGGTGTATATGTCCACACAGCTAGCGCAGACATATGCACCCATTTTTTATTATCTTGCTCACAAAAAGCTTAAGCCAAACTCTTGCTCAAGCAACCCGTCGCCCCTACACTAAAAACTAATAATTCTAAGCTCTACAAAAGGGGAAACGTATGTTACGCGTGTCATAAATTTTCAAAAAATTCACTTGCATCAGCTTGTTGTTGTGCGGCCTGCTGTATGCCACGCCAAGGCCATTACCCATCGTTCTCGTGCATGGTATTCTTGCTGATGATCATGATATGCAGCCAACTATTAATTATATTAAAAAATATATTCCTGATGCGTTTATCAAAAGCGTCAAACTCGGTCTTGAAAATCCACGTCGCTGGCAAATATGTATACGCAAGTCTCCTGGCTTGCGCAGGAATTACAAAGTGATCCCAATTTACGCGACGGATGCACCATTATCGCCCATTCGCAAGGCGGCCTTGTAGCCCGCTACTTTATCGAACGCTATAATAATCCAAAAGTATATACGTACATTTCGTGGGGTACGCCACAACAAGGCGTCTTTGGGACCCCTGGAGCGATGGATGATCGCTTCTCTTGGCTCAAAATGGTCGAACAATATATGCATACTTTTTTATACACAGCGCTCACCCAAAAATATATAAGCTTTGCCGGCTACTGGCATGATACCATGCACTATGATTTATATCTGCAAAAATGTATCTTTTTGCCATATCTTAATAATGAAAAAAAACATGCCGATTCAGAGCTTTTTAAACAGAATATCTGCGGTCTTAAAAAAATGGTCTTAGTCTCTTCTGATGCAGATGATATTATTGAACCCATCCAATCGTGCCATTTTGGCTTTTATAAAAAGGGAAGCGCTCAAAAGATCGAACCTCTTGCTGAGTCGGCACTCTTTAAAGAAGATTGGCTGGGCTTAAAAACACTTGCCGATTCAGGGCGGCTTCATCTACTGAATGCTCACTGCACGCATACCAACTATCAAGAAGATGAAGAAAATTTTGTGCAAAACACGCTTCCTTTCCTAGCAATCGCAGCATAAACAATAGCAACAAAATATCTTTTTAAAAACAAACAAGGCTCTAGCTTTTATACAGGAGTCATACTAGGCTAGTACAAAATTTTCACCTCATAAAAGCCAGGGGATCACATGAAACCATTTTTGTATGTTGCCAACTGGAAAACTAATTTTTCGTTTAACCAAGAAGTCGCTTTTGCCAAGGAACATCATGCTGAGTTGATTGAACTAGGCAAAAAACCTGCTGCAACAATCGTTCTCTGCCCTTCATTTTGTTCGTTAGCGCCACTGCATGAACTTTTTAAAAATACTTCCCTAGCTCTGGGCGCCCAGGACTGTTCAGCTTATAAACCAGGTGCGCATACGGGGCAGGTAAATGCGCAATCTCTTGCTGAAGTTGGATGCACTTACTGTCTTGTAGGGCACAGTGAACAACGTACTCAGTGCCAGGAAACAAACGAGCATATCGCACAAAAAGTAACCCAATTAATCAGCCATAAAATAACACCCATCATTTGCATCGGGGAGACCAGCAAAGATCATCGTGCAGGAAAAACGCTCTCCATCCTGGAAGAACAGCTCACCCCGATTCTCGCTTTGTTTAATCATGCCCAGGCCCTTCCATCGCTTGCTATCGCGTATGAACCTGTATGGGCAATCGGAACCGGCACTACCCCAACCCCCGATACCTTACATAAAACATACACATGGATTCGCGCCCATCTACAACAAAAACTGGGCCATGTCAGCCAAAAAATAAAGTTGATCTATGGTGGCAGTGTCGATGAAAAGACCGGCCTAGACATTATAAAACTTACCGATCTTGATGGTGTTTTAGTTGGTGGCGCAAGTCTCGATTTTCAAAAATTTAAAAACATAGTAGAATTACAGAGATAGTATTACTCACTAACGAATGGATTTATTATGTTATACGGATTTTTAGTTACCTTATTTGTCTGCACATGCTTCTTACTTATGCTTATTATTCTTATCCAAAAAGGTAAAGGCAGTATGGGTATTGGCGGTCTTGGTGGCGGCACTCAATTACTTTTTGGTGGTTCTGGAGGCCAAGAACTCTTTCAAAAAATTACCTGGATTTTGGGTGCGCTTTTCTTGGGCGGCTCCCTTATCCTCGCCCTCATGAAAACATCACAGCGAATAGGGGCTTATGAGCCTGAACAAGAAACCCAACAAGTTTCTCACAATGGCCCTATGGGAAACCGTTTCCCTACGCCTGCACCAATAACCCCAGCTCAAGAAGAGCAACCAGCTGAAACTACTCCTGCTGCAAACTAGCCATCTGTGAACTGATACACCTGGTTATGCGTATGACGATTACTGCGGGCATTGACTTTATTGGTTGTGCAACACTGCATATATGCCATACTTTGGGCTCGTTCACTCTTTTCCTTTTGCAAGCGGTAAAAACAGCTACGACTACCAAACTAAGAATCAATAAAGTCGCTGTGCAAATGAGCCATATCGGCATTGACTCACTGGTTATTATCATTCTGACTGGTCTATTTACCGGTATGGTGCTGGCATTGCAAACGTATGTTGGCTTTCAACGCGTGGGCGGCGAGCAGCTTATTGGCGCCATTGTTGCCCTGAGCATGGTAAGAGAATTGGGACCGGTACTCACCGGGCTCATGGTCACCGGACGCGCAGGGTCATCAATTACTGCCGAAATTGGCACCATGCGCATCACGGAACAAATCGATGCATTACGCACGCTCGGTATAGATGTATTTCAATATCTTATAGTCCCGCGCCTTATTGCCGGCACTATTATTGTCCCACTTTTAACACTCTTTTCTATGATTTTTGGCATATTGGGCGGATACATTATCTGTGTCTTTGTCCTAGGATTAAGCCCCGATGATTATGTAAATAGCATACAGACACTTGTCGATCTTTCTGATATTGCAAGCGGCCTTTGCAAGGCAACGGTTTTTGGCTTCATCCTCACCTGGGTGGGAACATATAAAGGTTATTATACGGCGGGAGGTGCTAGCGGCGTGGGAAAAGCCACAACACAAAGCGTTGTAGCTAGCTCTATCTCGATTGTTATTGCAAACTATTTTCTTACCAAGCTCATCGAATGCCTGTAAACTGTTTGTTTTACGCATAAAATATCTATGCCAAAAGCTACAAAAAACACGATTCTTATGGCTATAAAAATCATTGATCTGAAAAAAAAATTCGATGAAACCTGGATCACCCGAGGCGTTACCCTCGACATACCAAGCGGCAAAACAACGCTCATAATTGGACGCTCAGGAGAAGGCAAGTCGGTTTTGCTCAAACAACTTATTGGCCTCATTAAACCAACCTCAGGCGCCATTGTTATCGATGGCATTGATATTACCAAGCTATCAGAAGATCGTTTATGCACATTTTTTGGAAAAATAGGCTATGTATTTCAGTTTGCTGCCTTGCTCGATTCTTTAACAGTATTTGAAAACATTGGCATTACGCTACTAGAAAAAGGCATGCCAGTTGAGCAGGTATTGCCTATCGTAAAAAAAAATCTTACTATGGTACACCTCGAAGAGTCTCTTTTACACAAATATCCCGCCGAACTTTCTGGTGGCATGAAAAAGCGCGTTGGTCTTGCACGCACATTAGTAGCAAATCCAAGCATTATTCTCTACGATGAACCAACCACCGGCCTTGATCCGATTACCTCACGCGTCATACATGAACTGATTGCTGACATGCAGAAAAAATTGGGCGTCACCTCGGTGATTATTTCGCACGATGTAGAAAGTTTTAACTATGCTGACCAGGTTGCTCTCCTACACGAAGGAGTCATTAAATTTACCGGCGATGCAAAAACTATTTGGCAGTCAGATAATCCCTATATTTATCAATTTATCCGCGGGCTTACCAGTGGCCCAATCCAAAAAGAATTAGCACCTACAAAATAGATTTATTGGTTACCCTATAGTCTATTTTACCGTCTCCTGAAAATCCTTGTAAAGCATACTAGGCTGAATGCCTTGATTATTTTGGTACTTATTACTGACATAATGGATATAGGCACCCTCAATGGTGTGATAAAAAATCTGACAAATTTGCACATGCGGATAGATGCGAATAGGGTGAATACAGGAAATCTCCAAGGTCCAAAAACCTTTAAAACCGACATCCCCAAAACCCGCAGTGATATGAATAAAGAGTCCCAGACGTCCTATAGAAGATCGCCCCTCAAGCATGGGAACATAACATTCTGTCTGCGTATATTCGAGTGTGCGACCTAAATACAGCCTGCCCGGCTCAAGAACAAGACCTTCTTGAGGAATCGTGATCATACGCGTGGTAAGAGGATTTTTCATATCCAAAACTGATTCATTGTACACCATGAGTTGTTCATACAAACGCAAGTTATAACTATTGGGGTTCAATTGCGCTTCACTATACGGCTCGATCACAATATTTTTCCCGAGCTGTTTCTTTATTTCAATGCCGGAGAGAATCATGGGAACCCTTTCAGCAAAATTTTTAATTTTTATCCAGAATACCCCCGGACACTTTTGGATTCAATAGAATCAGAAAATATGGATCATCTGAGTTTTTATATAAAAGTTAATACTGCTCAAATAAATGCTCCCTGGACCCATTTTTTTGTTAATGGTATACTACATTCTCGCATGCACAAGCATGTGTTTTTTTAAGTATAAAACAGGTTTTCATATCTAGGCGCGATAGTTATGAAAGATTTAGAATCAACGCAAACTCTTATTGCCCAAATAAAAGAAGAAAGCACTCGATTCCAGGGGCTACCCATTGAAATCGGTAAAGTTATTGTTGGCCAGCAAGAAATTATTAATTTCATTATGATTGCCATTTTGAGCAACGGTCACATTTTGCTCGAAGGTGTTCCAGGTGTTGCCAAAACAACCATCATTAAGGCAATTAATAAAGCATTGGGCCTTACCTTTAATCGCATTCAATTTACCCCTGATCTATTGCCCGCTGATTTAATTGGCACTCTTATTTTTAATCAAAAGACACACGAATTTGAGACTAAAAAGGGTCCAATTTTTGCCAATCTCATCTTAGCCGATGAAATTAATCGCGCGCCAGCAAAAGTGCAAGCAGCTCTGCTTGAAGCTATGCAGGAGCATCAAGTAACCATCGGATCACATTCTTTCAAGTTGGATGAACCATTTTTAGTATTTGCCACCCAAAATCCGCTCGAGCAAGAAGGAACGTACCGCCTTCCTGAAGCACAAATTGATCGTTTTACGTTCAAATTGCTCGTGGGCTATCCAAGCATGCAAGAAGAAAAAGAGATTATAAAAAAAACAGCTACCATCGATTCACTTTCACCGGTACTCACAAAAGAAGATATCTTTGTTGCACAAAAATTAGTCGAAGCTGTTTATGTTGATGAAAAAGTAGCTGATTATATCGTATCGCTTATATTTGCCACCAGAAAACCGGAAACATACAATCTAAAAGATATAAAACCATATATTCATTACGGTGCATCACCACGTGCAACACTTGCCTTATATCACACAGCAAAAGCACATGCCTTTTTAAAAAAACGGCACTTTGTAACTCCTGACGATGTAAAAGCGATAGCTCCTGCAGTATTGCGTCATCGTCTTGTGCTTTCTTATGAAGCGGAGGCTCAAGAAATAACACCTGATCAAATTATTCAGAAAATGCTTGCCACTATCCCATCACCATAGGCAAAGCGGCTCGCAAAAGGAGCGGCACATTGGGCCTTTTTGTTAGAAATGCCCAGAATTGACACTTGACAAAATAACAACAAGCCGGGTATTGTGTGAAAGAATGTCGACAAAAAGGAACTATTGATGAATCGTCCTCTCTGGATTCTGAACAGCTTCTTACTCCTTTGTATATTTTTCACCCTCATCTTTAT
The DNA here is from genome assembly GCA_021777215.1 of bacterium. Lineage (GTDB taxonomy): Bacteria > Babelota > Babeliae > Babelales > Vermiphilaceae > JAJYDS01. The sequence goes on along the minus strand of JAJYDS010000008.1, from coordinate 29,051 downwards.
ACTCTTTTCGCGGCCAGCCGTGCCTCTCAAAAAATCTATTGAAATCAGCGAAAGCGGACAACCGCTAAAGGAATCAGAACTTAAAATTTCTACAAAAAAAATTTATGAACATGATCTTTTTGGCACCTATGAAAAAGAAATGCCGACGCCACAAGAACAGGATTTAATAGGTCCAATGCCACAACCGCCAATGCCTAAAATGGTTGCTATCCCTGAACCTCCTAAACCAGAATTTTTTGATCCTCTTAATATTACCTTAAAAGGCATTACGGTTGTTCTCAATAATAGTGCTAAAAATAGAGCTATTATTGCCGATAATAAGACAAATACAGAACGAATATATAAAGAGGGCGATGCTATAGAAGATGCGCAGCTCGTGCGCATTTTAAATAATAAGGTTATTTTCTTACGTTCTAACGGCCAACAAGAGGTGCTTTATCTGCGAGAAAAAGATGCTCAAGCAGATCCTTCATATAAAGCAACTGGCGAGTGGCAAGAAGTTGTGCAAAAAATCGGTGAAAATATGTTCTTGGTCAATGCCGATCTTTTTGTCCAACGTGTTAACAACCTTGCTCATTTTATCGATATCTTCGATATAACAACACTCTACAAAAAAGGTGCCAGCATAGGGGTTCGCATAGGGCATCCAGAGGATGACGCATTTGCACAAAGTCTCGGATTGCAAACAGGTGACCTTATCACGGCAATCAATGGTATACCAACAACGTCAACAGCAAACCGTGTCGCTATTTACAAAAAAATAACCTCGATGAATGAAGATGACACGGTAATAGTTACGGCGCAGAGAAATAACGAAGAAATAATGTTACACTATACTCTTCAAGATTTTAGACCTGTAAAAGAAGCTGATACCTCGATTGAATCCACAACACAAGCAACACTCCGACCAGAAAGACTCAAACAAGAACAAAAAAAAATTTTAGAAGAAAAATATAAATTTGCTCCTACAGCACAAGACATTCGCGAGCAAGAACGCAGAAATATGTTGCAACAGGGCAGAAGAAATGCCATAACTCCTATTATCGAGTAACCAGGTATGAACGGTAGGTATACAATAATTATTCAATGCACGCTCATAGTAAGTTTACTATGCACAAGCGAAATTTTCGCGCGGCGCGCAGGAAAAACTGCAAGCCAATCCTCCACCTATGGCATGCTTACCTCAGGAGCTCCTGAGGAACAATCACTGTATGCCCAACACACCGAACCAAAGGCACGGGGCACCGAAACATACATCGACGTGGATTCACCGATTCAAACGCTCAATGAAACATTAAAAACACCGTCAGTTGCAACGCCAGGAAAAACAGTTCAATCAACGGCACTCTCTACACCACAACAAAAGCTAAATGCAAGCGAGACAACCATACCGCAACACATAACACCGCAAGGACCACCAGCTCCACAAAAACAAAAAGTAGGGTCTAAAACTAACACACAAACGACAACATCCAGTGATGACAATAAAATCAGCGAAAGCGACACGCTTGAATTTCATTTTGAAAATGCGGATTTAAAAAATCTGGTAACACAGATTGAGGAATTTTTTAATATCACCTTCATCTCAGATGATAACATTTCCCCGTTAGATCCAGCGGCCAAAAGCATTAAGGGTAATAAAATTACCTTTAAAACAAATGAACCGCTCTCGCGCGAGAAAGCATGGAATTTGTTTATCACCTTCCTCTACATTTCCGGTTTTTCCATAGTACCTACGGCTGATCCTAAATTTTATAAAATTTCACAAATTTCCTCAGCCCAAAAATCTCCTGAACCAACTTTCATAGGCGTCGACCCTTCTTTATTGCCCGACAATGATCAAATTATTCGCTATGTTTATTTCATAGCTAACAGCACGATTGAAGCAATTGGTTCAGTGGTAGATATGCTCAAAAGCAAAGAAGCTCCCGCTATCCCTTTGCAAGATGCCAAGGCAATACTGATTATTGATAAGGCATACAATATCAAAAAATTAATGGAGATTGTCAAAGAGCTTGACAAAGTAACCATGCCACAGGAGATGGTCGTACTAAAGCTTAAACGGGTTGATGCAAAAACAGTAGAAGATCTGTATAAAAGCTTAACTCAATCAGACGATAAAGATTTTGCACGCTTTTTCACCACCAGAAAACAACCAACATCAATGTATTTCCCTGAAAACGCACGCATTATCGCTGAACCGCGTACCAACACCTTGATTTTACTCGGACCTAAAGACGCGCTTAAAAAAATTGAAGATTTTATAGTTAAATATGTTGACGTTGAGCTCGATCAGCCCTATTCGCCGCTCCATACGTATCAACTCAAATATGCTGATGCTACAACAATTGCCGCTATTATGACCAACCTTACCCAGTTTGGTAAGGATTCAGAGGCAGGAAAAAATGGCGGCGTGCGCGGCAGTGATAAATATTTAAAACCAATGAGTTTTATTCCTGAAGTTGCCACCAACAAGATAATTGTAAAAGGTGATTATGAAGATTTTCTCCAAGTAAAAGAAGTTATTGAGCGTCTTGATGAACCACAAGCACAGGTGGCTATTGAAGTATTAATTCTTTCAATAAATCTTAATAATACAAAACAGTTGGGGACTCAGATTAGAAGTAAAGTTCCCGGCCCTAACGGATTTCTGGGAAATAATGCTAAATTCCAAACATCAGGATTCTGGTGGGGTGATCCATCAACACAAAGAGGTATTGTTGAAAATACAAATGGCAGCGGTGTACAGCGGTTACTTGGCGACTTAATTAATCTCGTTGCTGGCGGAGGTAGTGCGGGCAGTACGGTCCTTACCATGGGTTCAGACAAATACGGCATATGGGGTATTTTTAAAATCTTGCAAACAATATCAAATTCGCAAGTCATTGCAAATCCATTCGTTACGACTACCAATAATACCGCAGCAAAAGTCTATGTCGGAACAACAATTCGTATCCCAACAGGTACCGTAATCGCTGGTTCAAATGAGACAACTGCTGAAGCTGATGATTCAGCTTTATTAAAACTAGAAATAACGCCGCTTATCAACTCTGATGGTAAAATTGTATTAACGGTAAATGTTGAACTAAACGAGTTCTTGCCCGATACAACAGTTACTGATCCAACCTCACAAAAGCCAATAAGCGTTATCACTAAAACTAACCGTCAAGTCAAAACAAGTGCTATTGTTGCTAACAAAGAAGTGCTCGCTCTTGGTGGTCTGATTAGAAATAATATATCAGACATTACCACCAAAGTACCTATTCTAGGAGATATTCCAATCCTTGGCTGGCTCTTTAAAAATAAGCAAAAAGTACAAATAAAAGACAATTTACTGATTTTGATCTCAAGTCAGATCATACGGCCGGATGCACCAGAGGAAGTACGACGTGTTAATCGTTCACGGGTTCGTGATTTCGATAAGGTTATTAAGGAAATGGCACAAGATTCAACATTGCATGATCCGGTAAATAAACTGTTCTTCACCCCAGGAAAAGACGACACCGAAAAAGTATTTGAAGACTATGCAAAAGAACAGCTTGGTTATACCTATACCCCTGAACAAAAAGCAAAAAAATCCGCCAAGCGAGGCCGTCGCCAAGCAAAAAGAAAAAAATCTGAGCCGCAAGAAACTACAGGGGCAGTCGCATGATAAAAAATATTTTTTTGCCCGAACAGATTAAAAATTACTATCTTTTTCCCAAACGCGTTGTTGGCTTTGATATAGGCAAAACACATATAAGCGCCAGTCAAATTCGCTGCGCCGGCGCTACGACCACCATTGAAAAATGCCTGGATGAAAAAATTGAAAATGGCGCCTCTTCTTATCAAGAGCGCGCAGCAAAAACTATTCAAACAATTTTGCACACCTTAGACACATATGACTCAATCCATTCGGCGCTCTCGAGCGAATATGTTATCTTCAAAGAATTACGGCTGCCTTTTTTATCATACGACAAGATAAAAAAAGTACTTCCTTATGAGATAGAACCGTTACTTCCATTCAAACTCACTGATGCGACAATTGATTTTATCATCACCAAGCGTCATGAAGAAGAAAAAAGCGTAGAGATTTTGGTCGCAGCAGTACAAAATCAGTATTTAGTAAATCATCTTCAACTATTTGCGGCCGCAGGCGTTTCTCCTGAAATAATCACGGTCGATTTATTTGCACTCTACGGCTTATATCTCAAAATTCCTACCTATGCTGCACTTACTGGTGGTGCTGCTCTTATTGATATAGGAAAAAATGCAACACGCATCGCTTACATCCAAAACGGGCAACTGCGCTTCATTCGTACCCTTGCCCATGGCACCTTACAGATTGCAAAAACAGCCAGCGAACAAACACATTTACCTACAAGTACTATCATCGAAAATAGCATTCGATTTGGCATACTCAAACCCGATGATCCTGACTATAGCGCTGCCATGAACACCGCTTTGACGGCTTTTTGGCGCGATATTAGTTTTACGCTCAGTTCTTTTACCATGCAGACAGATAACAGCCAAGCACTAACAAAACTCATCCTTCTGGGCGGCGGGGCAGAAATTAAAGGCATAGAACTATTCATTGAAAATCAATCGCATCTAGCAACCGAAAAATTTCAAATCGGTAAACTCTTTGAAAATAGTTCGATAAAATTGGAAAATGTAGCCACCCCCCCTAGCTCAACCATAGTAAGCCTAAGCACAGCACTTCCTTGCAGAGAAACAGAAGATTTTAATCTGCGCAAAAATCAATTTACTGATACAAGCAACACAATCATTGATAAACAAATAATTGTCGGAGGCAGTTTATTTCTTGTGTTATTTAGCCTTTTAAGTCTCCATACTTTTTTGCAAACACGCAAATTAGATCTTGCTCTTACCTCAAGCAAAAAAGAAGCTGTAGGAGCTCTTAGAGAAAAATTTGAGGATATAGAGGGAACTTCATTTGACGATGTCATTGAAAGCGCTAAAGAAAAATTAACTGAGAAAAAAAACATTGTTTCAGTATTCCAAGGTGCACCATTTTTAAAGTATCTTCTGGAACTCACCAATTTGATCGATGCGCCAGCTTTGGGATTTAACCTCGACAAACTCACCATCACTGATGACAAAATAGTTTTGAGCGCTCAAGTTAAAGATTTTCCTGAACTCAAATTATTAATTCATGCGCTTGATAATTCAAAAATATTCAGCCTAGTAGAACCACCTCAAGAGATTAGATTTGATAACGTGGAACTCCGCTTTAAAGAAAGCGAGGAATCGTAATGGAAATTCTTGATAAAATACGTACCTTCATCCAGGAATTGGATGAAAAAGAATTTCGAACCTATCTGATTGCAACGCTTTCGGCAATTTTTTTAATGCTTATTTTGTTTGTTGCTTTTTATCTCAAGCGGGTAAGTACACTTAAAAAACAAATTTCTTACGTCAATGAAAAACGCGAAGAAGTGAGAACTATTCTTGAAAAAAATGAAGTTGTTGATCAACAAAAACAAAAAGTAGATGCGCTGCTAGAAGAAAACAAAGATTTTATAATCAGACAATATTTTGAAAACGTGTTAAGAAATTTATCTTTAACCCCCCAATTAATAAATGTTTCGCAAGTAGATAAAGATACCACTTACCGCGAGGTAATTCTTAAAGCAACTTTTGACGATCTGAACATGAAGCAGGTTTGTGATTTGCTCGAAGAAATAGAAAAAAAGAAAAGCTTGGTGTATACCAAAGAGCTAGAAATAACCCGTTCTAAAAGACGCCCTCGAACCATTGATGTAGCACTCACTATTGCCACACTTCAAAAAAAATCACCCCAATCTGAGCTTGCGGAGTAGCGCGTATGAACAGTAAAATACTCAACGCCATACCCATGCATCAAAAAACAGTAGTATCTGACATAGGTACCCATTATCAACAGAACCAGAGAGATTATTCATCAATGAAAACCAGAATTAATGCACGTATATATACAAAGAACACTGTTTTATTTCAAAAAAATAGTCTCTTGATAACTGTAGGCATTTTCTGCCTTTTAAGTAATTTTCATTACTCTTACACGGCCGACACGGCTGCTGCTAGTCAGGCTATAAATTCGCCCGTTATCTCCAGCTCGCAAGAATTAAAAGGACAAGACTCTCTGATTGCCAAACCGGATAATCAAGAAGTCCAAGATTCAATAACTGAAAATATCGCCATAGAACCAGTAAGCGCCCCCGCACAGAACGAACCAATCCATAAAAAAACAAAAAAAGATCCAACAAAAATTATCAGCTTCCGGTATAACAATGAACCGTTAGTTGATGTTATAAATTTTTTATCTGCTAAAAAAGAATGTAACATTCTCCTCCCGCAAGGAGCAGACGCTATTACTAGTAGCGTGACGCTCTCGATTGATGAAAAAGTAAGCCTAGATCAAGCCTGGGAATTACTCAGAATTATGTTAAGTATAGCCAATTACAGCTTACTCCCAAAAGGAGATATGTACGTCATTAAAAAAAATACTGATGCAATCTCGCGCGAACCAGGAAAAATCTATATCGGCACAAAACCAGAAAACCTTCCCAATAGCGAAGAACAGATTCAATACGTTTACTTTTTAGCAAATGCCAAAGCTTCTGATGATGCTAATAATGATTTGAATAAACTCCTCAGTTCACTACTGCCAAAAGATTCGTATAAAGTCGACCAGTCAACCAACGGCATTATTTTTAGTGCCAAGACAAATCTCATCAAATCAATTATGAAAATTGTGGTAGAACTTGATAAAGCAGGTTTCGCCGAAAAGCTTGCCGTCATTCGACTCCATCATGCATCTGCGGAATTAATTGCAAAATTATTCACCGAAAATATCATCAAAACCACCGAAGGTTTTGATCGCTATCGCATGGACACAAAAAAACAAAGTGATGCAAGCTATTTTTCAAAAAGTGTAAAGATTATTCCCGATACACGCACAAACTCGCTTATTGTGTTGGGAAAAGCGCAAGCAGTTGAGCGTATTCAAGACTTTATTTATAAATATATTGATGTAGAACTCGAATCAGGAAAATCGATTTTACATATTTATCAATTACAATATCTAGAGGCGGATAAGGCAAAAGAAGCTCTTGATAAAGTCATCGATTCAGCAAAAGCTCTTGGTACTGGGCAAGCAAAGGGCGCGCCACTTAATCAAATGGGCAATCAACGAACCTTTGGTGATGTTATAATTCAGACAGATAAGGCAATGCTTGATCAAGGAACCGCTGGCACAGGTGATGGCGGCAATACACCTGTATTTGGTGGCAACAAACTCATTATCGCTGCTCGCTATGATGATTGGAGGGTTCTTAGAGAATTGCTTGAAAAAATTGATCAACCCCAGCCACAGGTACTGATAGAAGTTATTATCGCTGACCTTACTTTAGATGATATAAAACAATTAGGGGCTTCATTGCGCAACCCAGCAAAAATACCTCTACCTGGTGACGTACAACTTCAAGCTGGTATGGCGCCAAATGGTGATGGCCTTGTTTTGGATCCAACACAGGGAACCCCAAAAAGCATCAATGCCGATCTGCTTGGTGTATTCGATGAAAGCGGGGTAAAATCTAGCCAGGCGGCAGATACCGCTGCTGGTTCAATGGTCTTTTCATTTAATGACAATGATGGCAGGACCTGGTGCTTCGCTCAAATATTAAAAAATATATCCAAAACAAAAATTCTCTCCGCCCCCCACGTATTAGCCACCAACAACCAGGAAGCACTTGTCGTGATTGGTGAATCACGTAACTTACCCGATGAATCAGTGGGTACGGCTGGCTCTACGACAGTAAAAAATAAATACATAACCGCCAACTTAGCGGTTAAACTCAAACCTCGTATTAGTAGCGAAGCCCAATCGGTTAGTATGCAGGTGACGATTGACATCAGCCAATACCTTAATAATAGTGCCGCTAACAGAACGACTCGTAATATTTACACCAATGCAATAGTACATGATAAAGATATTTTAGCCATTGGCGGCTTACTCCGCAGTGATACAACAGACACTATCAGAAAAACACCAATTTTGGGGGATATTCCCATTTTGGGTTGGTTTTTCAAGGGCCGTAATTCAGAAGCAACAAAAACAAATCTCACTGTATTTATTCAGCCAATCATTATTCATCCCTACCTCCGCAGTGGCGTCTCACCTGAAACACAAAAATATGTAAATTTCGCCAAAGCGTCGGCAGAACAAGGCGATCTTTTCGATTCGGTAAAAGATCCTGTTACCCGCATTTTCTTCAAAGCTGACACTCAGGATACCGAGTCAGAAATAAAATCTTTTGTAGAAAAAAACCAGGCAAAGCATATCGAACCACTCATCATGGCGCAAAACACCATTAAACCAACACAAATCGAAACACTCGTCACAACACAATTATCACCAAAAATGGTATCTGAAAAAACAGAAAAGTCCGTAACTCAACTTGCATCCAAAACACCCGCCATCACAGGAGTGAACAAACAAGAAATAAACTCCCCAGACAAACAGTTACCAAAAACAACCCTTGCCGGACAAATTTCGGCCACCACGAAAGAAGAAAGTAAGGGCAACAGCCAAACACAAGTAACTGTATCAAAACCTGTCAACGGTCAAAAAACGACGCAAATTGCAACAGCTAAACAACCGGCATCAGCAGATAAAATTAAAGAATTAATAAAAGATGAACCAAATCCATTACGTCGGGTTCAAGGCTGAAAGCACGAGCGCATCTTCTATGCGTAATAAATGATTATATTTTGCCAATCGTTCGCCGCGCGAACAACCACCCGCTTTAAGCGCACCTGTATTGGATCCGAGTGCAAGATCCGCAATGAAAGAATCATTAGTTTCTCCTGATCGGTGAGAAACGATAACATTCATGCCATGTTCCTTACACAGAGCTATTGCTTGAAGAGCCTCGGTCACCGTACCAATCTGATTTGGTTTTATTATTGCCGCTGTTGCAAGTTTTTTTTCAATACCGGTCCAAATACGTTCTGAATTGGTTGCAAAAAGATCGTCACCAACAAGCTGCACGTTATCGCCAATTTTTTTCATCATACGCTGCCATCCAGCAACATCATGTTCTCCAAGCCCATCTTCAATAGCATAAAGAGGGTATTGAGAAATCCATTGTTCATACAGAGCAATCAAATCATCAGCAGTTATAGGAGCGCCATACCATTCGTAACGCTTGCTTTTTGCGTCATAAAATTGTGATGCTGCCACATCAATAGCCAAAACAAAATGTGCTGCACATGATTCTTTAGTACGCTCAATAGCCTCCATAAGACAGTCAAAAGCTTCCGTCTCGCTTTCACACTCAGGCGCAAAGCCACCTTCGTCGCCCACCGCGGTTGATTTACCATGCGCATGCAATACTTCTTTTAGTTCATGAAAGAGAGTGATACCCGCTTCAAATGCAGCACGGAATGTCGGCAAATTAACCGGAACAACCATAAATTCTTGCACATGTAACTTATTATCAGCATGAACCCCACCATTAATAACATTAAAAAAGGGATAGGGCATAGTTACCGATTCAATACCACAAAGCCGAGCAATTAACTCATAGGCCTGGACATCATTGACTAATGCCTGCGCTTTTAGCACCGCGATACTGGCTGCCAAAATCGTATTAGCACCCAAATTTGATTTATCAACAGTGCCATCGTGCGCAATCATCTCCAAATCCATAGCTACCACATCAGGCTCTTTGCCGATTAATACGGGGGCAATTTCTCTATCGAGAATATCTATCGCTTTGGTGAGACCAAAGCCAAATAAGCGTCTACCTCCATCCCGCATTTCAAAGGCTTCATAAGAACCTTTAGATAAGCCTGAAGGAACTGAGGCCACAACCTGTTGTCCCTCATCCAAAAAAAGTGATACTTCAAGTGTGGGAATACCTCGTGAGTCAAAAATTTCTCTCCCAACAATTTTTTTGATTTTCATATACTGTCCTTTTTAGTATTTTTAGTCCTACTATAACCCAGCTTCTGAAAATTGCTACTTTCTGCTCTGTTCTTAAATTATTCATAAAAATAAAAAAGTGTAACAAAAAGAAAACTCCCTGGCATGAAAAACACTACTTTTGTTATCAATACCAGAGAGTCTTTAGCAAAATCAGACTAAAAAACTATTTTTCTTTTTTACGAATAACGCACAAACCATAGTCCTTTAATTGCTCCTCGGGAACAATTGTTGGACTCTCCATGAGCAAATCGTAGGCGCTCGCCGTTTTTGGAAATGCTATCACTTCACGAATAGATTTGCTTCCCGTGAGCAGCATAATAAAACGATCAACACCAATGGCTAAACCTCCTTGTGGCGGAAAACCAAGTTCCATCGCCTCAAGTAAGAAGCCAAATTTTTTTTGAGCTTGTTGTTTTGTCAAACCAATCAAGTCAAACACTTTATCTTGCATCTGCGCATCATGAATACGGATAGACCCACCGCCCAACTCAATACCATTGAGTATCACATCATAGGCACGCGCTTTCATTTGTCCCAATTCTTGCGTTTCCCAGCCCGCTTGCGGTGAAGTAAATGGATGGTGAACGGCGCTCCATTGTTTGCTTTGTTCATCGTATTCAAAAAGGGGAAAATCAGTAACCCATAAAAATTTAAACTGTCCTGCTGGAATAAGCCCCAATTGTTCACCCAGAGCTAAGCGTAATTTTCCCAACAATTCCCAAGTAGGCTTATACTCGCCAGCAACCATAAACAGAATACTATTCGGGCCAAGGCCAGAAAATACCTGGCATGCCGACTCAAAAAAAGTACTTGGTAAAAACTTGGCAACAGGAGATTCAAGCGAACCATCTTCTTTAATGCGCACCCACAATAACCCTTGCCCACCAAGTTCTTTTACTCTATCGCTCCAGCCATCTATTTCTGAGCGGGTAAATTGCGTATTGGCTAAATGAATACCGCCGATTTTACCACCCTTATCAAGCACGGCATGCAAAAAAGAAAGCTCAGTATTTTTAAAAAGCGGCGTACAGTCATGAATCGTATTCTCAAAACGCATATCTGGCTTGTCATTACCGTACTCGGCAAAAGCTCGATCATACGTCATACGCATAAAAGGAATGGGCAATTCTTGAGCAAATATTCTTTTCCAAAGAAAAGCAAAAAGTCGCTCCATAAGATCGATTACGTCGCTCTCTTGCACAAATGACATCTCAAGATCAAGTTGAGTAAATTCTGGCTGCCTATCCGCACGCGTATTTTCGTCACGAAAGCAGCGCGCTATTTGGAAATAGCGTTCAATACCACTGGCCATCAATAACTGTTTGTACATTTGAGGCGATTGAGGTAGGGCGTAAAACTCTCCTTTAGCACCGCGCGATGGCACTAAAAACTCTCGGGCGCCTTCAGGGGTATTTTTAGTCAAAATAGGCGTTTCAATTTCCCAAAAATCTTCTTTGATGAAGAATTCACGTGCTGCAAATAACACCTTGCTACGCAGTGCCAAATTCTCATGCATCACAGGGCGCCGAAGATCGATATAGCGATATTTTAATCGCATCTCTTCATCAACTTGGGTATCTTCTGGAGAAAAGGGCAATACTTTTGCTTTATTTAATATAGTTAACGATTCAACTTGCACTTCCCACTGACCTGTTGGCAAATCAGAATTTATCATGCCAGGGGCTCGAGGAGTCACTACACCGGTCACCGCAATAACAAACTCAGAACGCAGGGCATGAGCATCCGCGTGAGCTTGCGGTGAAGTGGTAGGGTTAAAAACAAGCTGTATAAGGCCACTACGATCACGTAAATCAACAAAAATAAGGTTACCAAAATCACGCCGTTTATGCACCCATCCACAAAGTGCAACATTCTTTTCTAACTGAGCGGTTGTCACCGCACCACAGAACACCGTTCTTTCATATTGGCGCATTGTTTTCCCCGATAAACCCAAATTATCTTAAATCATATGCTCAATAAAGCTTCAGAATAACACAAGAAATCCCCCTTGATAATATCTCTGGCATAAAACCAAGTCCAGACAAGGGGACAGTGTAAACAATTAAAACAAGTAGCTACTTTCAAAAATACTAGAATTTGAATTCACAGCCAACGTTAAAGGTATAGGCAATATTATCCCCAATATTTGGGATACGTGACTGATTGAAGCCAGAACGATCAAGTCTATCTAACCTGCGCAGCTGAATATCATCAATTGGCTTACCCCGAATATCAGAAAAGTGTCTACCAGGAAAGAAGAAGGAGGTGACTAAAAAGAAACGCAAATCTCGTAAGATAAAGTAATCAACAAACAAGTTAGCTTCCAATCCTAGATAAGTGTTGGCCAATTTGAGTGGATCATCTTTTTTTGTAGCTAAATTAAAACATTTAGTTGGTTTTTCTTCCCAGTAGACAAGCACATTTGGGTTAAAGGCAAAAGTTTTTTCCCAATCGGTAGGTTTCCAATTTAGCCCTATGCCACCAAATACTAAATCACTAAAACGAGAAACATTAATGGCAAATTGGCGTGGTGCTTGATTACCAATTGGCAAGGCCATAGGGCGACGTAATTTACCCGCACCGCCAAGAACAAATGCACTACGCACCCTTTTTCCTGAATAAATTTCTTGCAATCCAATAAACCCCTTATAATTACCATCTTTAGTTTCAAAATTTGGATCATCATCACCTGAGGCAATACCTGCCATTGTCGCAAACCTTAGATCTTTTTTATACAGCCACACAGCCAAATCAGCGACAAACATCCATCCTTCATATTTGTTAATATATCCATCGCGATAGCGATTGCTTGCATTAAACAGAGTTACATCGGTCGGAGTATCGCAACAACAGACCGCTGTTTTTGCCATACCAATACATTTACCATTTTCCATCTCCAAATTCTCGCCAATATGCTCACTCAACCGCTGCTGGGTAATAAGATATTGAGCAGTGCCCGGCTTTGAATCATCTCCAGTAACAAAAAGAATTTTTGGTCCATTGGCTGCTCCAGCACGCACATGACTATTGACAAACACAAAGCAACCATTTCTGTTTTCTGCTTGTATAGTATTGCGATCAATTCCTTTGACCCGTTGATGACCAATATTTGCAGCGGTATCGAAACCGCATTCAAAGAGATCCCCTACATATTCGCCCGCAAAACCTAATGTAGCTAATTTGCTTTGTGCGTCACTTAAAAAAATAACACGTTGTTCAGGATCACTATTGAAAAGCCAATATGGTTCTAAACTCAATTTTCCCATTTTTTTTGTATCAAAAACTTGCCAATTAAGATGACCAGCTACGATATAGTTAACTACACCAAAACCACGTTCTGGCTTATCCATACGACCAATTTCTTGCGCACGAATTCGTTCACCAGTCCACCGTAAATCATCAGAGCGATTATTAAGAATTGCTACGTATAAATCATATGCGAGTTTTTTAGCAACAATATCACCTGAAAATTTTAATCCCGGCGCATACTGGTCAACAATAAAATCAGTATAAAAGCCAAGAGGATCAGGTCCTACCGCATATGCATCACCAAGCGCAATGCCGCGACCCAATTGAAAGGGGAAAATACCCGCCATGAAAGTATGTTGATTCGCGCATGATAAACCGAGAGCTTGAGCCAAATCAAACCGCAACCATATCTCCCGCATCCAATTAAAAAGACGTGGTATGGCATGATTGTGTGGCGGCATTACATAATCAAGAACTTTGGTCGTATCAAGCGTTGTGGCAGCAATACTATAAGGATCACCCCAAATAGCTTTATTACGCCACGTAATTTTTAAATCTGCTACCGTTTTTCCGTAACTCTTAGCACCGTATGCGAGAGCCAACACTAAATCAAGTGTATGCTTCATATACCAAATGCGGTCTTCGGGATTGCAATTATTCAGCAAACTTATATTTTTGCCATAAAACATTTCAGGTCTAAAGGTACCGGCATAGTTCCAAAGCAAATCTGAAGTAGGAGGTGCTAACAAGGCGTCTTTTATAGCATCTGCACGGAGCTGGGAAGCTGCAAAAAAACAACTGCACATAAAAACCTGACGCAATACCCGCTGGATGCCAGGAATCTTTTTCATATAATCCTTTAAACCTAAAAAAGGGGGAAAAACTAAAAAAGAGTCATCGACTCCTTTTTAGCAAATAAAAAATACGCTATTCTTTAGCTGAATGCTATCGTAATAATTTCTCCTTATTTGTCAAATAAAATAGATTGATTGGCCTCTACAAAAAGAGCTTGTATGCAAAAAACAAACAAACAGTTGCTGCTTGGCGCACATATGTCTATAGCTGGTGGACTTGAAAAGGCTATAGAAAGCGGCGAGTCAATACACTGTACCGCTATACAATTATTCACAAAAAACAATCGCCAATGGTTGGCAAGACAACTTTCAGATGAAGAAATCACCCTTTTTAAAAACGCCGCTAAGCAATCATCTATAACCTGTATTGTAGCCCATGCCTCATACCTAATAAACCTCTGCTCCCCTAATACCGAAATAGAAAAAAAATCTATAACGGCGGCTAACCATGAATTACAACGCTGCGATCTTTTAGGCATACCTTATTTAGTAATACATCCAGGAGCATATGTAACAGAATCAGAACCATGGGCTCTAAAAAAGATTGCCAACAACATTGATCAACTTTATGAAACATATTCTGGTAGAACCATTTTACTACTAGAGACCATGGCAGGGCAGGGCACAACTGTTTGCAGACATTTTGAACAATTAGCTACAATACGCGAATTAAGTCATCACAAAAAAAACATTGGGTTTTGTTTAGACACTTGTCATATTTTTGCTGCGGGGTATGACCTACGCACCCCGCAAACATATGAACAAACCATGAGCAATTTTGATAAAATCTGTGGCATACAGAATCTAAAAACAATACACGTTAATGACTCAAAAAAAGAATTGGGATCATGTATTGATCGACATGAAGAAATTGGACAGGGCTGCCTGAGACTTGAAGCGTTTCGCTTGCTATGTAACGATGAGCGTTTTCATGCAATTCCGAAAATTCTTGAGACCCCTAACGATACTCTAGAAAGTTATGCACAGAACATGGACATATTAAAAAAACTTGTACACTAAACGCTTGCCTAAAAAATTTTCTTTGTTGTTGTATGCGCAAAATACAAATAGTAACAGATCAGGGTGATGGGTTTAAAATATGCAAACCGGTATATAAAATAAAAACAAAATATCGACGGGAAAGCATATTTCTTGATCTAGGAAGAATAAAAAACGAGGCAAAGTAATAGAATAAGATCTTATGAGCTAAGAAGGAACTGTAGCGAAAAAATTTCCAAGATCTTAATCTATTACTCCCCTCAAGCAGTGCTTCTAACCATACTTCCTTCATCGCATTGTTGTAGAGAGGAGTAACACCTCTGTCAACTAAGCTGTACTTATTTTCCCAGGCCACTATAAATTTTGCAACAACTCATAACGCCGGAAAAAAGCAACAACAACTACACCCCTATTTTACGCTATTTTTTTATAAAAACAATTGCATTCCACGGAAAGCAACAAAAAAGCAACATATTGTTTTTTTCTGATTTTATGAAAAAGACTGGAATTTGGGCTCTTTTTTATTCTTTCACAAAAAGCAGCCCAAACCAAAGCCCCAAAAAAACACCCCCCACGCCAACCATCTGGGCTAGGGATAAATACCCTAAGAAAAATTCGTGAGCCACTCCTGCCCCCACACATCCTAACAAGGCAATATAGCCCAAAATACCCCATTTATTCCATCCATTTCGCAATAAATAATGGGAGAAATGATCAGGACTTCCCCTATAAAAAGGGATTTTTTTATACCGGCGAATAACAATAAGAGAGACAACCTCCAATAAAGGGATTACTAAAATAATTATAGGGGTCAAAAAACCATAAATAGTGTACATACCCCAAGGAAATAAAAAGGGTGCTGCCGCAAAAACCCCTCCCAAAAACAGAGAACCTGCATCTCCAAGATAGATTTGAGCTGGAGGGCGATTAAACAGAAAAAATGCCGCCAACGCTCCTATAAGGGAACAAAAAAGTAATACAAGCGCCCCATTGTGACAAGCTATTGCAATAGCTATAAAACCACCTGCGGCTAATAAAGCAACCAATGTCGCAAGGCCATCCATGACATCAATTAAATTAAAAGCATTAATAATGCTCAGAATCCAAAGTAAAGACAATCCTACAGTTAACAATTCACCTGAAGAAAAAAAATGTTCTTTAAGATAAAAACCTGCCTTTAAAAAACAAAAAGCACTTATTAATTGCCCAAAGAATTTTTGATAGGGCTTTAAAACAAAAAAATCATCCATCAATCCGATAAAAAGCAACAAAGTTGCCCCTATTAAAAAAGAGATAAGAGAATTCTGAAACGGTAATACAAAAACAAATGCGCACAAAAAACCAAGATACACTGCGACACCCCCAAGATAGGGAACGGGTTTGCTATGTTGCTTAATGGTTCCATCAGGAACATCAAGAAAATGTATGCGACGAGCTAAAGAAGAAAGAAGAGGAACAAGAGCAAAAGTAACAAGAAACGATATACCTAAGGCAAAAAAAGAATTCACCAGCAAGCTATTCATACTAATCCCTTTTTACTGCAACCAGATATAGTAGCTATCCCATTTTTCCCAGCTACTATAGTTCAACGTACAGAAAAAGCAACTCTAGCAATGAATATTATACTTGAGGAACTTCCAAAAAGCATTCAACGGTATCATCAACAGCAAAGTCTACAAAACCTTCAACAAGAAATCCGCATTCAAAGCCCGTGTGCACCTCTTTAACTGCTTTCTTTTCGCGTTGCAAACTCTTAATTTTGCCTTCACCAATCTTTTTACCCGAACGATAAATAACAACCGAACCATCGCGCGAAAAGCGACCATCACGAACCTGACATCCCGCAATAACACCCACGCCTTTAATATCAAAAACACGGACAACACTTGCTTGGCCAATTTTCTTTTGAACCATAACAACAGCTTTATTTTTTTGAGCAAGCTCTTCAAGAAACTCTAAAAGTTTATAAATAATATAAAATGAATAAATAGAAACTTTGCGCTGTTGCGCAAGAAAAAGAGAATTTTGTTCTGATTTAACATGAAATGCAAGAATAGATGCGCCAGTATTTGCCGCTAAATCTACATCACTTTCAGCAATGTCTCCCAAACTGGCATACACAACATTAAAATTCTTTTTTATTTTTTTTGAAAGTTTATGCATTGCATCAATAATAGCTTCCTTCGACGAATCGCTATCAGCTTTTACTATCAATGGTATTGAACCTTCTTCAGGAGTGACCCGTTCAGTGACGGTCTGGCGAACAACAGTATCAACACCCGCCTTACGGTACTGCTCCTTCGAAACAACCTCAAAAGAATCCCCAGCTTCTGGCAAGTCCGCAAAACCTGCAACAAGTACTGGTATAGTAGGGCCAGCCTCCTCAAGCCGCTCCCCAAATGAATTAACCAAGGAACTTATCTTACCACCTGTCTTGCCACATAAAAAGTAATCTCCTACCGAGACCAGACCTTGACGACAAATCAAAGTTGCAACCGGACCTCGCCCTTTTTCAATTTTTGCTTCCAAAACATAGCCAACACCAGGGCCAGACATTTGGGCCTGCAACTCCATCATCTGGGCCTGCAGAACGATCATTTCAAGCAAACGCTCAACACCTTCTCCCGTCTTTGCCGAAACAGGTATACACACCACATCTCCACCCCATTCTTCTGGAAGCAAGTCATATTGAGCTAGTTGACGACGCAACACCTCAAGACGCGCCTTATCAACTTTATCAATTTTATTAAGAGCAACCACAAGAGGAACTTCTGCTGACTTTGCAAACTTAATAGCCTCAATTGTTTGCGGCATAACTCCATCATCGGCCGCAACAACCAAAACAGCTATATCTGCAACCCGCAAACCACGCATACGAATCTTAGGAAAAGCTTCATGCCCGGGTGTATCAAGAAAAATAATATCACCCTGAGGAATATGCACTTGATAGGCGCCAAGATGCTGTGTAATACCACCCTTTTCTTTGGCAGCAACCCGCGTTTTGCGAATAAAATCAAGCAAACTGGTTTTCCCATGATCAACATGGCCCAAAACAACTACAATGGGCGGACGCGCCTTAGAACTTTTATCTTTGGCGACAACCTCTTTGACCATCTTTTGTTCAGACATTTTTTCGGCAGCAGGACGCACAGACTTTGCTTGATAGTGCTCCGCCAGCCGAGCAACAATATCATCGCCCATAATTTGATTTTTGCTTGTAACCATACCCCATTTAAGCAACGTCACTATAATTTCCGTCACCGGACGATTAAGCGCGACAGCAAGATCAGCAACGCTCGTCGGCTTGAGAATTAATTCTGTTAAAGCAGGAGTATGACTCGCTACCAATTCGGGCGCACTTTTCTTGGTGTTCTGACTAGAAACATCTTGCTTGGACTCTCTCTTTTTTATTGGCGCCTCAGCGTCGCGAGTTTTTTTATCAACAGCCAAAGCCTCTACAGCCGCTTCTCTTTTTTCAACTGTTTTATGCGAAGCTTTTTCTAATGCAACGCTTTTTTCTATTTTCCCCTGTGAGTTTGGAGAAACTCTTTCTCGCCCTTGAACCGATGATGACACTTTTTTCTCCTGGGTAGCAAATTTTTTACGCAAAAAGTCAATAGCCTCTGGAGTGATAACAGACATGTGGTTTTTTGCTTCAAACCCACCCTCGGCCAGCGCCGCCAAAACATCTTTCGTTGCAATGGCCAACTCTTTTGAAAATTCGTAAATACGCATTGCTTCAACTCACAAGGTTAAGGCTTATTACACTCTCTTAAGCTCCGAATCACAGCACAACAAGGCCCAAGGTTGGCTAAAACCAACAATTACTCGTGCACGTCTTCGCCGTTATGATTAGATTCAGAAAGCTCCCGCTCCTCAAAGGCAACCTCTTTTTTTTCACCTTCAGCACGTTGAGCCAATTGGATTGACACGCCGGTGAGTTTGGCTGCAAGAGAAATATTTTGTCCCATTTTGCCAATAGCCAAAGAACGTTGCTCCTCTGCCAACCAGACCTGTGCAGCTGTGGCATCGATCATTTCAACGCGCTCAATTTCAGCGGGCTTTAACGCGTCCTTTATAAAAGTTTCACGATTGGCACTCCAAGCTATCACATCGATTTTTTCACCGCCCAATTCTTTAAGAATAGGCTTAATGCGGCTACCGCCGACACCAACGCAAGTTCCTACCGGATCAATATTGGTGTCATTGGAAACAACAGCAATCTTCGACTTGTATCCTGGCACACGGGCAATTCCTTTAACCTCTACAAGCTTTTCAAAAACCTCAGGAATCTCAAGCTCAAAAAGACGCTGTAAAAAAAGCTCCGAAGACCGGTCTAAAATGAGTTGATTCTCGTGTCGAGGCTCAGGCAAAACCTCTTTGAGCAATACCTTAATCGGATACCCAACCGCACACTTGTCTCCGGGAATCGAAAGAGATTTTGGCAAAAAACCCATACTGTCATCAAGCTTGACGGCAGTACCTCCCAACTCGCATTTGTGAATAACACCATGGATGATAGAGCCCTCTTTCTCTTTAAATTCATTGTAAACAGCTGCAGACTCTAGAGAGCGGATCTTGCTGGCAATAACCTGACGAGCGCGAAGCACTTCAATGCGACCAATAGGCCCCTCAAAAGGAACCCACATCAGATCGTCAATCTCAGCATTTTTATTCAAGTTTTTTGCTTTTTTAAGGCTCAACTGACAAGCATCATCTTCTACTGCGACCACAACTCTTTTTTCAACACTGATTGTAATCTCGTCAGTTTGCGGCTCATACGTTGCCTTAAGGTTGAGTTCAGGGTATTTTTTTTGATAGGCGGCAAGCATGCCTTCGCGAATAATATCGCTCAAAAGCTCTCTGTCCAGCCCTCGCTCTTCAACTAATTCTTCAATTACCTCTGAAAGTTTCACGGCTTCCCCTGAAATACACTAAAAAAAATGCTACTTACCCCATTGTATCAAAAAAGAGGGGAAAGAAAAGCTCGGGGTCTGGTATTTTTTGTTTTCATCTCTATCGAACAACCTCAAAATCTTCCCTTTTTGCTTTTTCTATTATTCTGTTTTAGTTATATATGGAGAATATAATAATAATAGATGGAGCGATTTTTGGTGGATAACTTTTTTTGTTTGCCCAAAAAAGACTTTATTTTGCGCGCAAAATTGATCTTGTGGGGTGGTGGATAACCTGGTGGATAAGTGGTGGATAACTTGGTGGATAACTTTTTTGGCCTCTCGAAACGCCGTCTGGATTCGGATAGGCGACAGATCATTTTTTATTGTGCGATTGATGGCTTGTATTCATGGGGTGTTTTTGGTTATCCACCACTTATCCACCAGGTTATCCACCAAGTTATCCACCACCCTCTTAGAAATAATTCTCATTGTGTAAGGCTTAGGGCAAGTTCAATGTCTTTTATGAGAGTTTTCAGTTCTTTTGGGTTTCTCAAAATGTAGGCTGGATGGTATGTTGGGACAAGCGTGATCGAATCAAAAACAATAGCCTTTCCCCGAGTTTGTGAAATTTTTACTTCTTTTTCTAATAGGCCTTCAAGTGCTGCGGCTCCGAGGGTGCAAATGACTCGAGGTTTTACAATTTTTATTTGCTTTAAAAGCAATAAATTTTTGCATGTTTTGCTTTCGCCCGGGAGTGGTTTTCTATTGTTGGGTGGACGACATTTGACAATATTGGTAATAAAAACTTGTTCACGGGAGATGCCGAATGCTTCTAGTGCGCGGGTGAGTAGTTTTCCTGAGCGGCCAACAAATGGGCGGGCTTGCATATCTTCTTCTTGTCCGGGAGCCTCGCCAATAAACATGAGGGATGCGTTGGGATTTCCCTCGCCAAAGACAACATGTGTGCGTCCTAGCTTGCCCAAAGGGCAGTGTACACACTGTTTATAGGGGGCATATAATTGTTCTAATAGTTGTTTTTTATACGTGATTGAATCCATGATAGTTCTCTCTTTGTAGAAATTTTTCTTTTTAGTATACGGTTGTTTTGATCAAAAAATAGGGTCCTATCTGTCTTAAATGTTGATTGCTTTGTTGAAAATAGACGAGCCCACAAAGAGAGCGCTCTCTTTGTGGGCTCGTCATAATACATTAGTATTTTTATACCAATAAATATTGGGTTAAGAATGTCGCCCAGTGATTACTATTGGCAAAATTTGTCTTGCGGTATGACGAATGAATGCGGTGTTCAGGAAAGTATATTGAAAGGCCGCGTGCTTGGCTTAAGTTTTTGCCCGATACGTTTGCAATCACGGCGTTTTCTATTAAATGTAATCCTATCTCTAATGCCTTGCTGAGTTGATTTTTTATATCTAAACCTTCAGTTTCATTGGTAAATGCGAGCAGTTTTATATTAGCAAGGAGGTTGTGATAAAAGTGATGCATGTCTATGTAACTTGGCTCATCAAAATGGGTGCATACCAGTTTGTTTCTGCTGACTCGAATAGCATTTTTTACCGAATCGCCTTTTTGTATGCGTAGACCATGGAGTAATAATTGGGCGATCAGATCGATGTTTTTTTCTAGAGAATCTAATGCATTCAGCTGAATTGCTGAGTGGGTAAAATCATTTGTTATTTTTCCATATGTTTTTTCATATACTTGCACAAGGTGTGCGCCGAAAGTTTTGACGTCTGGGGTTTCAAAGAGGAATGGCTCAAATACTTTGCTATAGTCCAGACCTGTACCCAATTCGACTTCTTGCGAACCAGTCATGATGTGTGCATAATTTTTTATAATATTGGCAATCTCAACCATCGACATGAGGCAGGCGTCAAAGATGACAAGGTCAAATTTTTTACCCGGTAAAGAAGTGGCGCATACTTCTTTAAGAGCTTCTTCTAGTTTTTGATTAGTGAGATAATGTCCAGTTGTGTCATCCCAGCAGACGCCACGCGTAGGTTCATGTATGCCTTTTATGAAATCCAAAAAACCGACACTTCTATCAAGGTCAAGTTTGTGACTTGATGGGTTATAGGTGAACAGGTCTGCTGGACGTATAATTTTTCCTGTGACCGGATCTATTATGCCGGTGCCGTGATTCCACAATATTAAGGCATAGTGGCGTGCGGGATAGTTTTTAATGGCCCATTTGCAGCATGAAATGAGTGTGCGAGGATCTCCGCTATCCATTTGCTGTGAGGATGGATCGTCGGCATTTACGTGTAAAATTTTATCTTTTTCTATAAAATAGCGACGGGTAATTTTTTGATTCCCCGTTATACGGATATCTAATTGCACGGCAACGTTGAGTCGGTTGTTAGATCCTACTTGAGCCATTTGTTTTATATTTCGTGCGGCAAATCCTCGCAAATCATTATCCGCGGCCAAATAGCCTATAAAAGTCCATTCTTTTTGTGGGGCTCGATTATAGGTGGGGGTAAGTAAAGTATCTTGACTAAAGGCATTATCGTGGCCATGTGCATATTGTTGCGTGCAGGGCAGTATGCAGAAAAGACATGTTATGATGAAATTTTGCTGATAGGCATAAAAGGTGCGTTTGGCCAGGCCTTGTTTGGCTGCCTTCATCAGGTTCTCCTTTTTTTGGGTTCCCATTATGCTTAATCGTAGGAGAGAAGACGAGATAGAATCAACAGTTTTGGCCTAAAACTCTTTTTTGTGTCTGCAGAATGAGATTAAACCAGGCGAGGGCGCCCGTGAGTCCAAAACTTAGCTGAAAATCTAAAAAAAAGAGCTGGCTGGGATTACAAATGAGTGTTATGAAAGTGACAATGCTGAGTATGTGTACCGTATTTGAGGAAATTTTTGAGAATGTGCATGTTTTATACAAAATAAAAGTAAAAAATGCACGCATAAAAGAGATAGAAGTCCAACTCAGGAGAAAATAGAGGAAACAGATAAAGAGGAGTGTAAGCTGCTTTAGCATAAAGGGGAGCGCTAGGAGATTAAGCAATAGACCCCAAAGAGCAATAAAGATAACTAAATGAAGTCCTGATCGAGCAAGATGATGAGAGATGCCCCAAGTTTTATAATAGTCTTTTATGGTATTCATTTCTTTTTTAACCATTTGTTTATTTCCGAGAAAAATCGAAGAAAATAGAGCAAATGTTTTTGAAGAAAGTTTTTCTTTTATGCGATAAAGAAGGTCTGTTTTAAGAGCCCACAATGTACGGCGTATGTTCAGTTGAGGGCGAGAAAGAAGTATAGCATGTAGTTGAGGCAGGCATATCGATGCGGCAAATCCTTCTTTGATAAGATATCTTTCAAATGATTCATTGGGAGCTTTTTTTATGCTTATTCCGGTTATAGCCAAAGTATCCCCTGGTACTGCATTAGTTGGCTGAGCAAGATACATTTGTATGTAGGCGTTTGCTGTATACCAGTGGCCAGGTTTCGGCGTATGGGGATATATTTTTTCAATTTGGATTATAAGCATCTGTTTGATACGGGAATTGTCAGATCTTTTTTCTTCGGAGATGACCGTGGCAATACAGGCTAGAGGTTTATTGGCAAATGAGAGAAAAATTTTATTATGGTCAGTGTGTTGTTTTGTGTAGAGTAGTCCGCCAAGAACAAAGGTAGTAAAAAAGAAAAGATACCGTGTTTTTTGTGTGTATAAAGAAAGGGCTGTTATTAGCATGAGAATCACTGTGCCTATGATAAACCAAGAGTGTTGCAGCCATGATTGCCAACCTATTCCGAGGATTAAAAAAAGTGTTGCGATCAACAATGGATGCATAGGAACGAAGGTGAAATAACAAGGTAACAAGCTTGAAAAGTGGCGCATGATTTTTTTAATTATAGATAAAATTTTTGCTTATTATTTGTGATATATGCTATCAAAATAATTTAAAATTCACAGTTAAATTTAAATTATTTTATGATATATGTGTATATTTCGTATTTTTTTTGAAAAACGTTAGGGTCAAGTTTTGCCCTATATGGTTTGGCTACGATTAGTCTTGAGCTATTCTATGCTATACTCGTATAAAAAGGAGAGCACATTAATAACAAGAGATTGTTGATATGATGAGCAGTGATAATTGGCATTGATGAGAAAAATATTTTTTGTAATTATAAAAATGATAGGGCGGGCATGCTTAGTCCAAAGAAAACAGCTGACAATAGTGTAAAAAAAGAAGGCTTTGTTCGAAGAAAAATATTGAGCAATGGCTTAACGGTTTTGGTTCGGAGTATGCACAATATTCCTAAGGTGTCTCTTCAGATTTGGTATAATGTTGGCTCTAAAGATGAAAAGACTGGAGAAAAGGGAATTGCCCATCTAATCGAACACATGCTTTTTAAAGGAACCAGCAAGCTAGCTGAAGGTGATTTAAATGCAATAGCTCACAAATTATCAGGATCCATTAACGCGTTTACTTCATGGGATTATACGGGATATGAATTTGAGTTTCCTACACAGCACTGGAAAGAAACGTTGCCAATTATGGCCGATTGCATGAGTAACGTTGCTTTTCGTGATGAACCGCTCAATTCTGAAATGAAGACGGTGATTCAAGAATTGAAAATGTATCGCGATAACCATCAAATGAGTCTTATTGAAGAGTTAATAGCGTCAATTTTTGTTGAGCATCCATATCATTATCCTGTTATTGGGTTTAAACAAGATATCTGGCATTTTTATGGAAGCAATTTGCGAGCTTTTTATAAAAAACATTATTGGCCCAACAATGCTACTCTTGTTGTAGTTGGAGATGTTGTTGCGGATGAAATTTTTACGCTAGCTCAAGAACAATTTGGTTCTATTTCCGCCAATCCTGGCTACAAAAAAGAAGAATTTTATACCAATAAAGATATTGTTTCAAAAGCAGTAACTTTATATCGTGAGATACAACAACCATTTGTGGTCTTTGCTTTTGTGGTGCCAGGCTTTAAAGAACGTAATGAGCATATTCTTGAAGTTACTTCGTGGGTATTGGGTGCGGGTAAAAGTTCTCGTTTACAGCAAAAATTGGTTGATGAGTTGCAGTTGGTTACTTCGCTTGAAACGGCCTATTGGGATCTTTTTGATCACTCACTCTTTTTTATTGTTTTTGAGCCAAAAGATATGGAAAGTCTTGCTGAAATCGAGCGGGTTATTGCTCAAGAAATTGAAGATGTTATAACCAACGGGATTACTGATAACGAAATGCTTCGGGCTATCCGACAATCGCAAATGCGTTTATATACTATTTTGGAAGATTCAACAAAACAGGCATATGAAATAGGAAAAGCTTTTTTAGCCACTCAGGATGAGAATTATCTTTTTAATTACTTACAAGAATCTCCTGAAGCGGTGCGAGGACAGGTTGTAGATTTATGTAAGGCATATTTAAGACAGGCGGTTATGCATAAAGGGTTTGTATCGCCTATGCCTGATTCTGAGAAAGCCGAATGGTTAAAACTCCAGCAAGCATCTGATGAAGAAGATGCGCGCATTCTTACTTCTCGTGAACGAAAAACCCCTATTGAAAAAAGTAGTGCTGCGTCACAAATAAAAGTGTTCGAACCGGCCCCTTTCAATTTCGCAAAACCGAAAACATTTATGCTGTCTAATGGTCTTAAAGTGTTGTATCACGAAAATGAGGCTACCCCAAAAATAAACTTAATACTTGAATTTAAGGCAAAGTCTTATTACGATCCCGACGATAAGCAGGGTTTATATAATTTTATGAGTAAGATGCTTGTTGAGGGAACAAGTAAGTATTCGGCAGCGGAATTTGCCAATGCAATTGAGTCGCGTGGTATGGCGCTGAGTGTATCCCCTGGATACATAAGCCTGGCGATGATGCACGATGATTTTGAAATTGGTCTTGATCTATTAAAAGAGTTGGTTGTTCATGCTCTGTTTGATAAACAAGAAATAGAAAAAGTGCGCGAGCAGATTTTGGTGGATATTAAAAATTATTGGGATGAACCAAACTTATTTGCCGGTCAGCTTATTCGAGAGAAAATTTATAAGGGGCACCCGTATAGTAAAAACGAAATGGGTACCAAAGATTCGATTGAGAAAATAAAGCGAAAAGATTTAGTCGATTTTTATGAAAAATATAGTACGCCTCGCGGGTCAAAACTTGCAATTGTTGGTGACATTCGCGGCTACGATTTAAAAGAAGTGCTCGAGCAAAAATTGGGTGATTGGCAAGGGCCTGTGGTTGAGCCGATGGTTTTTCCTCAATTAAAACCACAAGTCGCAGAGATAGTCGATTATCCCATTAATCGCGATCAAGTTGTCTTGTGTTACGCTGGTCTTTCAATTGATCGGAGAAACCCTGATTTTGATGCCTGTTTTCTTTTCGACCAAATTTTTGGTTCCGGCGTGTTAGGTTCTATGCATTCACGCTTATTTGAATTGCGTGAGCGCTCGGGGCTTTTTTACGGTATCAATGGTTCGTTGCTTGCCAATATTGGCGAACAGCCGGGAATGGTTTTGGTTAAAACGACCGTTTCTCTTGATAACTTACAAAGCGCCCAAGAACAGATAGAAAAAACGATTATGACTGCAGCAGATTCGGTGACGCCAGAAGAATTAGTACAAGCACGTTCTGCGGTGGTAAATTCGCTAGTAAATAATTTCGAAACAAATCAGGCTATGGCTGGCGCTTTCTTATTTCTAGATAAATATAATTTACCAGCAGATTATTTTGATAAACGAGCACAACAGTTGTCGCACGTTACCTTGCGTGATATGCAACAGGCCGCAAAGAAAATGCTCGATATGCATACATTAATAACACTGCGTATTGGTAGGATAGGTGACACTAAAAAAACGGTGTAATTGTATATCCCAAGATATATCAGAGTTTTTTGGAGGATATGTGTTCGCATCCGCGAACACATATCCTTTTATTGCGAGCTTTTTAGTGGGTTTAAAATTCCGCATGTTTTGGATAACGAGGGAATGGAATAACATCCCTAATATTTTCCATGCCTGTAGCAAACAGGACTAACCGTTCAAGGCCAAGTCCAAATCCTGCATGAGGAACGCTGCCATAGCGGCGCAAATCCAAATACCACCAATAAGCTTCTTTAGGTAATTTTAATTCATCCATACGTTTTTCTAGCAGTTCAAGCTTGTCTTCACGCTGTGAACCGCCAATAATCTCACCTACTGAAGGCATCAAGACATCCATCGCAGCAACCGTTTTGCCGTCAGGGTTGAGCTTCATGTAGAATGATTTGATTTTTTGTGGATAGTTTATGAGGGTGACTGGCTTTTTAAAGTGTTCTTCTGCTAAAAAGCGCTCGTGTTCCGATTGTAAATCAGAGCCCCATTCAACAGGGTATTCAAATTTTTTCGGTGCTTTTTTGAGGATTTCAATGGCTTCGGTGTAGGTTAATTTTTGAAATGGTGTGTTAACCACATGTTCAAGTTTGGCGATAATACCCTTGCTGATGAAGTTCTCAAAAAATTTCATATCTTCAGGACAATTATCCAGAACGTACTTCAAGCAATATTTCAAATAACTCTCTGCGCATTCCATATCATCTTCGAGGGTCGCGAATGCCATTTCTGGTTCGATCATCCAGAATTCTGCTAAATGGCGCGCGGTATTGGAGTTTTCTGCTCTAAAGGTAGGCCCAAAGGTATAAATATCTGATAGTGCGCAGGCATATGTTTCACCTTCAAGTTGCCCTGATACGGTCAGATAGGTCTGGCGGCCAAAAAAGTCTTGGCTATAATCAATTTTTTTTTGCGGGGTGTGGGGTAGCTTTTCCAGATTGAATGCAGTGACGTTAAACATTTGTCCAGCGCCTTCGCAATCAGAACCAGTGATGATAGGAGTATGCAGATATAAAAAGCCGCGTTCTTGGAAAAATTTGTGTGTTGCGAAAGAGAGGGCATTGCGTACACGGGCAATCGCGCCAATAGTGTTGGTGCGGGGGCGTAAATGAGCTATTGTACGTAAAAATTCAAACGTGTGATGTTTTTTTTGTAAGGGGTAGGTTTCAGGGTCACAGGTGCCAAGAAGGGTTACCTCTTGCGCTTTTAACTCAAAAGACTGTTCTTTTCCTGTGCTTTGTACCAAAGTGCCGGTAATTGAGACTGAAGCGCCAGTATCCAGGGACTTAATTATTTCTTCATATCCCGGGGTATTTGCTTCAAAAACTGCTTGGAGGCCAGCGAGATTGGAGCCATCATTGACTACGATGAAGGAAAAAGTTTTTTGATTGCGGACTGATCTGATCCAGCCTTTGATGGTTATAATTTTACCAAGATCCGCCTGGGATACTAGTTTGATTTTGGTACGCATGTGGCCTCGCTTTAGCGATTTAAGGGTACTATAACACCCTGATAGCATACTTTTTCCCAAGTGCGAGGTCAAAATTGGCTACATGTGTAAGATGTAAGAAAGGAGTTTTTAACTGTTAAGTTCATCAGAATTCGGGGGCTGGCACGATTTTTGCCATTTTTTACGTATACTAAAAGGGTATCTTTTTTATTAATCCTGATTTTAACCCTGAACTGAAGAAATTCGAGCATGCTTACTTTTTTAGGTTTTTCTCCCTATCTCTCCAGCAAAAATTATGATTATGTGAAGTTTGTCGTCATTATGGCGCGCTTTGAGGATAAATGGATTTTTGTGCAACATAAAAAGCGCTCAACGCTTGAGTGTCCGGGGGGCAAACGTGAACAGGGTGAAACTCTTTTGGCTGCCGCGCGGCGTGAATTGCGTGAGGAATCAGGGGCGGTGCGCTTTGATATTAAGCCGGTTAATATCTACAAAGTATGCGATGAAAAGACAGGAGCCCAGAGTAGTGGACTTTTGTGTCTTGCTAAAGTGCATGAATTAGGGCCGCTGCCTGAATCAGAAATAGGCAGTGTCTATCTTATGCGGTCGTGTCCTACTGATATGACTTATCCTACAGTGTTACCGCATCTTTATGAATATATAAGTGAATCAGGAAATTAAAAAAAATCTAAAAAAGCGGTAGGCTCAACCTGTCAAACCAGAAGGAGAGCCTACCATGAAAAATATAGTAGAAGTTTACTGTTTT
>JAJYDS010000007.1 GCA_021777215.1 bacterium | reverse complement strand
ACATCTCGCTTCGCAAACTAACGTTTGCTTTGCTCAAGCATATGATGACCATTCATCCCCAGGCTTAGAAAGCCTTGGGGTTTTCTGGTCATGTGAATAATAGCATGTACGGGGTAAGACCCAATTTCCCTATCGCCCTAGACTGCCCGCCGAAGCTATTTTCATTCGTTTTTCTAAAAGATACCATAACGAAAAAATTATCAGACGAGTCGGATAAGCCATTTCTAAAACAACGAGAATTCGGCGGCTTACGAAATTAGAAAAAAGCCTGGAATAACTGTGCTTTCGTAGAATTCAGAAGAGTTCACATTAAAAAGTTCTTTTGTATTACGTCAACAACAGAAAGACGCTCATTTTTCGCAATCCTATGGGTGAATTATTTGTTGTTAGCGTGCAAAAAGTGTATCGGTATAATTCGAAAGAACAATACGGTTCATTCCCTCATTTTCTCTGGTAAGATCACACTGAAGCTGTTTTACCAAAGAATTCCCCTCATAAAGATGCGCAACAACCCGCACCCCTTTTTTGTGCGTCAAAAAAGAGACTTTTCCTGTATAACGACGGAGATCAGTATCAAGGGGCCACGTCCCCGCCTCAATAATTTCCTTGCGATCAGGCGCGGCTACAAGTACCTCAAAATTCTTATGCGCTATAAGTACGCCATAGGCCAAAATACCCTCTGTTAAATACAATTGTTGTTCCACGCGCACGCGCGTAAGAGCCATATCCGCTTGAAAAAGCGTCATTTTCCTGAGAGACAACGCCCCCGCAAAAATAAGCATCATAACAAACAGCACCACGACAATGGCCGAACCTGGTTGCATTGAACCCTTTGGTATACCATTCATTAACGCAACTCCCGGGCGCGCACCGCAATAGCTCCCTCAACAGACTCATGCGTGTCTGACTCTATCCTAAATGCAATACGCGCAATCTGCGACTCATTTTTTTCACGCAAAAGAGACTGAAAAGAGAGCGTCGCAATACCGTGCGCCACAAGGCTCACTACTGGCGCTCCCCATTTTTTCATCCGGGCGTTATACGTTTTTTGTGCGCGATACAGATGGCCATGCTGAGCATACCAAGCAATTTCATGCTGCTCCGTTCGCCAGGCTATATGAGTAGGCTCAAGCGCCCGCCATGCCACAATGGACGCCGGCGCGCCACGCACATCACGAGTTAAGGAATCAATGGCCGCATACATACCAATGCGCACTACGCTTTTTTTATCAGCACTGCGCAGGCGGTTTTGTAAAGACAGCGCCCCCTGAAACAAAAGCAAAGCCAAAAGTGATAGCAGCACGCTATAGAGTAACAATTCAACAAGCGAAGAACCGACACATGTCTGCTCGCGCAGCGCGCCATGCCGCCACCTTTTTTGAGTCTCTGTTTTTGGTGTCATTATGATTCCCGTTCGGTATACCAACCCGAATTAAAGGTGAAAGAACGTAACAGACCCCTGCTTGTTTTTGCATACACCGTTACCTCAACGAGAAAAAACCCTCGCACGTTTTCCAGTGTGCATAAGGAAGGCAGAGCTCCCCATGGCTGTCTCCTTGGATGCGCACGCAAAATGCTCGTGATGCCATCAGCACTCATGGTTCTATCTCGAGGCACTTGATCACTCGCTAAGGTCTCTTCCAAAAGGGTGCGCGCCCGTTGAGTCATACGAAGATACAAAGCCGTGTCGGCACGCTGTTCAATACTCAAAACAAAAAGCCGCGTTACAACCAACGTAAAAAGCACAAGCACGGCAAAGGCAATTACCATCTCTAAGAGTAAAAAACCGGCACACCGGTTATGGACACCCATCATCACCCTCTCTTTAGATCTACTTTATCCCAAAACAGTAAAATTTTGGTATACTACAGAAGAATATCTTATTTTTTTGATGCAGTACTCCTGCATACAGGGAGAAAGCGGTATGAAAAAACAAATAAAAAATCTTCTTATAGCAAAAAAAATTGTATTGAGTGCGCTACTTATAATAAGCATCATGAATGCATGCGCGCGTGAAGCTATTGACGTTGGCCAAGTACTTGATGATACCGTGCACATGCTTGAGCAAGTTGATCCTGCCATGGCTGCTCAAATGAAAAATATTACTCCCGAACAACAAAAAGAACTTGAACAGCAGCTCAATGTTGTTTTTGAAAAAATGGGCACCTTGAGTCCCGAAGAGCTTAAGCATCTAGAGCAGCATCCAGAAGAAATGTTTGATTTTGTAGAAAAAACAGTCAGCGAGCAAGGCGCGCAAGCAGCGCCCGTCCCCGCGCCAAGCACTGCAACGAAAATCTCGGAAGAAAAAACAGGAGTCACGACTACCCCTACACGCATCCAACCAACCCCTGAAATACTCAAAACTGCTGATTTGCTAGAAAGTATAATTCACATTACTGAAGAATTCATCCTCAAAGAGACTGCCGCAAATCTCGAATCTAAAATTAATCGCTGGGCAGAGAAAAATAAAATTAAAAACTGGCAAACGGGGCTCAAATACAAAAAATTTAAAGAACAGTTACACTCTCTTGTTAAAAAACTCCGTACGATCAAAGAAGAGCGAGACCCAGAAACAAAGCAGGCCGTTTTTATTGATGCTCTTACCAAAAGCAGTGCCCTTCTGAGCAGCCTGCAACGACTGAACAACACACTAACGACCCAATGGGGTTTAGTTGTATTGCCCGACCAAGACCTGGATACGCTCGTTATGAAATTGAGCCGCGAAACAAAAGATGCACTCAAAACCATGCTTGGTGCGTACGCGCAAGCGTTATTAAACATGCCAATGCAGCTAGACGCGCTCATGAAAGAATATGACCCTCGAGCAAAAGAATTGAGAGAAAAAGAAGCACAACTCTCTGAGAAGGCCTTAAAAGAACGAAAGCTTCCTTACGGGCAACCAATGCAGGGTTTGGGAGCAACCAGTCCAGGTCGTGGACGAGGAAGAACAGCTGACTATGATTACGGCCCTTATTCAGGATATGGACCCTACTATGGCGGCGAAGGCTATCAACCCTATCAAGACTCTAGAGGATCACAGCCAGGCGTCGGCAGCGCTGAAGAAGCAGGGAAAAAAGCCAGCGATGCTGAAAAAGGAAAAAAGGGAACCAAGGAAGATAAGGAAAAAGAGAAAGATATAGCCAAAGTTACTCCCAAAGATAAAAAAGACCGCACGCGCGAATTGGCAAAAGAAGATATAAAATTGATTGAAAGCTCGCTTAATGAAGCGCAAGATAGTCTGAGTAAGCATGCCGATTTTTTAACTATGCCCGCCACAAAAACAAAAGAACAAAAAAAGCGCGCTGATGCATTTTATAGTGATCTTGAGGCACTAACAAAAAAAATAGACCGTACGAAAGAACCACTGCAATTTTTCCAATATGATATACGCTTGTTGGAAAAGAAGGAGCAGGCAGAACTCAAGAAAAAATGCGCTGATCTTTGGCAAACAAAAAAAGGCTTCTTCCAAGCAATGCTCACACAAATAGATTCGCTGCAACAAAAAGAAAAAGCTGCGCTTGCAAAAACAATAAAAACGATTCCTGAAAAGAGCACGCAAAAATCGGATGAGAACGAAACAGTCTCGTCGCAAACAACGGCTACGGTCTCGTCGCAAACAACGGCTACGGTTGAGGAAGGTACTCAAACAGAAAGCAACTCCGTCAGTGGCGAAGATATACAGCGTTTATTTGGAGAGCGCCCCTATACCCCTGAATCACTAGCGCAGGAAATCGCGCTACAACCACAACTACCACTCAGTAGGGCAGGAGCGATACAACCAGCTAACGCCGTTACCACAAAAAGCGTGCCAATAGCTCAAGAGCTTCCTGAAGAACCACAAACACCATTGTCGCCATTGAGCAACGCCTTACATAACCTCATCGAAGAGTATGACAAAGTTACCGCTTTATAAGGCGCACACACAGTGCTAAGGAGCAGCCATGGAAGCTTCAGCTCTTAAGCAAGAGGCCTTGTCGATTATTGCAAACCTTGAGTTATTTAGACTCCTGGCTCCTTATGGATATGCCCAACTGGTGGGTAGCGTAGCTCTCGATCTCATCGTCAAGCGCGATATCGATATTCATGTGCTCAGCCCAAACCCCGATCTGGTCGCACAGGCGATAGAAATAGCCCAACGCGCGCTTGAAAATCAGACAATCAAGCAGATACGGCTCTCCTGCTACCGGAATATGCCGTCCAATGGCGCGCAAGCACTGCTCATCACGCTTGAAGATTTTTCCGGCCCCTCCGGTCTCTGGTCAATCGAGCTTTGGTTGACCACAGACAAAGCAGTCACGGGTATTGAAAAAACAGAGAAACTACAAGAACAGCTTACGGCTGCGCAGCGAAAAATAATCATGCACATAAAAACAGCCCTCCACCAGAAAAAGCTTCTCTCTCAAGGAATGAGCACCAAGGTGTACGATGCGGTGATCGAACATGGCATCACTACGCCACAGGGATTTTTCGCCTATCTCAAGCAGACGGCACAGTCAAGCAAGCCTCAGTATACAAAAACAGATCCCGAAAAATAAAAACCGTTAATCGCATGTAAAATGGATGAGCGTATCTCTCCCGAGGAAGAAAGCCGTGCTCTTTTTGCGTATCTTTTATTCTATAGAAGCGGTAAAAAGTGTTTATAAACAGGTAAGCCACGAACCAAGAATAATAAAAATGGCACTGGGAATATATGATGCGGTAAGCGGTTCCCGTAGAAAGAAGCTTGCTAACAATGGGGTTAAAACCAGACTCAACTGATCAGGAATAAAAGCAACACTGGTCTTTGGCCCATACCGTAAAACAAAGATATAAAAAATCCATGAAATACCGCCCGCTATTCCGGCCGCAATCGTGCTGAGACCTCGCCAAGAAAAGAATGGCTGAATCACCGTACGTGCATCAAACCCTTTATAGAAAATAGTCGTCACACAAATTGCCACTAAGAAAATGTTTACAATAAGCATTTGAATGGTGAGCGCTAAAACAGGGTCCAATCCCTGAATGCCAAATCGATCTAGAATAACCATAAGTGCTGTCATAAGTGCAGATAACACAACAAACAACATCCATAGCATACAAAATGTTCCTTTTTGGGTTAGTCAATTGGCGCCGCCGTTCCACAAAACACTCTAGGCACTCTATACGGGGTTCATGATTATTTTCTTACAGACCACGAATTTTGCAAGTTATTTACAAAAAAAATCATCCCGCCGCATCCAAGCACTGTTTTTTTGCAGATTGAACTCTTTGCCAATCAAATAAGCCAAAAAAACGCAAGCGAGACTATTTTCCGCACCTCTCGTTAATGCACTCAAAAAAGATAAGCTGCTTAATCTAGACAAAATCAAAAATAGAGATAAAGCGATTAGCATAGAATAAAGGATGGATAGGCGCTACAAGAGGCTCTGCCTCATGCTTATAAGACAAAGCCTCTTATTAGAATACGCTATACCCGTGCGCTTATTTTGTTTGCGCATCGACAATTGCTTG
Organism: bacterium; assembly: GCA_021777215.1. Taxonomy (GTDB): domain Bacteria; phylum Babelota; class Babeliae; order Babelales; family Vermiphilaceae; genus JAJYDS01. The sequence continues at coordinate 47,213 of JAJYDS010000007.1, read as the reverse complement.
GCACCGCGCACAGAGCCCATGCTCATGCGTTGTCACTTCCCATTGCCAACAACGGGGACATTTTTGGCCATGCGCATGATCAACTGAAAGCCGCAATCCTGCCAGCTCTGATTGCTCTAGGCCATCTGCCTCTGCCGCAATAACCACCTGCGAAACGATACAAAATTCTTTAAAGAAATTGACCTCGTTTTGGGAACCCGCGGGTAACAATGCAAAAAAATCTTTAAGGGAATCTGTTAATTTCTCATCAAACGCCAGCGTCACCCGTGCCTCCATCGATTGTTTAATAATTCCCTGCTCACGCAAAGTCTCAATCGCTTTAAGCACAGCAGCACGAATTTTTTTCAACAAATCCCATTGTTGATCCTGTTGATCAAAATAAGCATTCAATCCCACATCCTCCAAATACTCTTCGCTGTGTGGTCCATAGGCTAACATCTGTTCGGGGCCTACGTGCGCATGCGGCGCAAAGAAACGCATCACTGGCTCAAGCTTGGAAAAGCGTTGTAAATGAATTGATTCTTTTTTATCGTGTTGATAGTGATCAGAAAGTTGCTCTGATGCAAAAGAGAGAACCGGCGCCATCGCACGAGTAAGCGTATCAAGCACATACCAACAAACGGTTTGCGCAGAACGTCGTAGGTGCCCATCGGCTTTTTCTACATACAAGCGGTCTTTTATAATATCCAAGTAAAATGAACTCAGATCGCCCGCGCAATAATCGGTTAATGAATGGAACACCACGGTAAAGTCATATACTTGATAGGCAGACAAAATAGTATGATTGACCTGGAATAACTGTTGCAGGGCATAGCGATCAATGAGTGGCATATCTTCAAACCGCACCGCATCACGCTCAATCTGAAAATCATAAAGATTCGAGAGTAAAAAGCGACAGGTGTTTCTTATTTTGCGATGTACTTCTTGCACGTTTTGCAACAGCGGCTCAGAAATAGCGGCATCACCCCCCACGGCGACAGTAGACACCCAAAGACGCAAGCCATCAGTACTGAGCTTCTCGATCATCTCCTGTGGACTCACCACGTTACCCAGAGATTTGGACATTTTTCGTCCCTGCGCATCGACGGTAAAGCCGTGCACAACGATCATCTTAGTACAGGCATGTTCCTCAATCACCATGCTGGTGAGCAGTGAGCTTTGAAACCAACCACGGGTCTGGTCTTTTGCTTCCAAATATAAATCAGCGGGAAAACCGAGTTCTTTATTTTCTTTGAGCACCGCATAGTGACTGATTCCCGAATCAAACCAGACATCCAAAATATCTTCTTCTTTTTTAAAATCAGTTCCCTTGCAGTGCGGACAGGTAAATCCGGCAGGCAAAAGCTCAGAAGGCGTCACCGTATCCCAATAATCAATACCCTGCTTGGCAAATTGAGCGGCAACGCGGTTAATCAATTCCTGGTTAACATAGGTGTAATCACACTGGGTACAGATAAGCGCAGCAATCGGCACACCCCAAGTTCTTTGGCGAGATAAGCACCACTCAAGACGCCCTTCTATAGTCGCATGCAAGCGATTGCCCCCCGCCTCTGGCACCATAGTTATTTTTTCGGTTGCTTCCAACGTACGCTGTTTCAGCTCTCCTTGGGCCAAATTACAAAACCATTGTTTGGTGGCGCGATACATAAGCGGACCACGACAACGCCAGCAATGCGGATAGGAGTGCACGATGCTCGCCTTATGGAGCAATGTCCCTGTTTCGAGCAATTTTTTCATCACCCAACCCTGGCCATCGGCAATCGACATGCCTTCAAGCTCTGCCGGCGCAATGCCACGCATATAGCGGCCATCAAGACTTAGAGGAGAAAATATTTCTAAGTTATTTTTGACGCCTATTTCATAGTCCTCAGGACCACACCCAGGCGCACAGTGAACGCACGCAGTACCATCATCAAGCGACACTGATTGATCGAGCACCACCGGTACGGTCAGCCCTGGAATAAAGGGATGATTAACCCGTGACGGGTGTTCTTTAAAAAGATCTGAAGAAAATTCTTGTACCATTTTCTTTTCAACACCAAGGGCTTTGCACACCGTCTCACCCAGCGCTTTACCCACTATCACTAACTGCCCGTTCATATCTAATAGTTGATAGGTGGTTTCAGGTTTTAAAATAACGGCACGGTTGAGCGGCAATGTCCAGGGGGTTGTCGTCCACACTAAAATGCTCACCGGTTTTTCTGCATGGTTTTCAAACAATGCCGCTTTCGCCTCAGCGGTTAACGGAAACAGCACGTAGAAAGATGGATCCTTACGATCTGCGTACTCTATCTCTGCCGAAGCAAGTACTGTCTGACAGGAAGGACACCAAGGCACGGTCTTATTTTTTCGCTCAATGTACCCCTTCTGCACAAAAATACCAAAAGCCTCTAAAATTTTTGCTTCATAGGAATAGGCCATGGTCAGATAAGGACGATCCCAATCCATAAGTACGCCAAGTCGTTTAAATTCTTGACGCTGTACCTCCATCCATTCATAGGCAAATTCACGACATTTCTTTTTCAGTTCGGTGCGGGAAAGACCAGGATTTTCTTTGGCAACTTTCCACTCAATTGGCAGACCATGGCAATCCCAACCGGGAGTGATGGGCACTTGTTTACCAAACATACGCTGTGCTTTAGTGGCAATATCTTTTAATAATTTGTTATAGGCGGTACCCAAATGAGCATGGCCATTGGCATAAGGCGGCCCGTCATGAAAAATGAATTTTTCTTGTCCCTCATGTACATAAAATGACTTTGTATACAGATTTTCTTTCTGCCAACGCTCAAGCATAAGAGGATCATCAATAGCAGCATTGGCTCGGATAGGAAAATCGGTACGTGGTAAATTGAGTGTTTCTTTAAAACTCACTTTTACTGGCTTCTGTTCGGCCATAATCAATCCTCTGCTATGAATCACCTACTATCCGGACGCCTGTAGCGCCACCGACTCACTCAAAACCCCCCGCAGTATAGGCCCGGGGGGAATTCTAAAAGGGCACACCCCTCATGTGAGCAATCCCGTTTAGTATATGTATTTTCTATCGTTTTGTCAGGCAAAACGCTATACTTTTTCCATGGGCTACCACTCATGCCCCTTGAGAAAAGCAAAATGCGGGCACCAAAAACAAGCTATACCGTAAAAAGAGTTCCGATGAAAAATCACTTCGAGTCAAAAAAAATAGGCGTATGGGGCTTTGGACGCGTTGGCAAGTCAGTCGTCACTCACCTGTTTTCCACCGGCTGCCAACTGACCGTACTTGATACCCGCACCCTATCTCCTGAAGAAAAACAATTTCTGGCCAATAAAAACATTTCTCTTGTGACGCTGCAGGAGCTCCCCCAGTTTTTAGCCGACAATGACTTTGTAGTACCAAGCCCCGGCATCGATCTGCGTCCGCACACCGCATACAAGCACAAATGGCTCTCCGAACTTGACCTGTTTGCCCGATCATGGCACAAACCTTACATAGCCATCACCGGCACGGTAGGCAAAACAACCGTCACCCACCTGCTTGGTCAGCTGCTGCAAAAAAGCGGCAAACGCGTGACTGTCGGCGGCAACATTGGCATTGCCATGCTCGATTTACTTTCCCAGCATGATTCGGTTGATCTAGCCGTGCTGGAAGTCTCCTCCTTTCAGCTGGAACTTACCATGCATTTTGCTCCTGATCTGGCCCTCTGGACAAATTTTCATGAAAATCACCTAGACCGACACAACACCCTACAAGAATATTTTGATGCAAAAGCAGCGATCATGCGTCACCAGCACCGCGGACAACACGCATTAGTTCCCCTTGAGCTTGCCGGCAAGCTATTCCCCGGCGAGGTAGTCGAAAAATATCGCTCCCATCCCGGACTCACAAACCGCCACTTTTTTTCCATCACACCACCAACACCGGAACAATTGGCAGCGATACCAGACGAGGCTACACTCTTTTTTATTCGTGATGAGCAGATTTTCATGAGCACGCCACACCGCGACGCCACACAATCAACACTACATAAAGAACATTCTATTGCGCAACTCACTCCTGAACTATTGGAAATAACGTTTGCACAAAACTGGCTTGCGATCTGCGCGATGTTGGCGCTGCAGAATATCTCATGCACCGAGCTCACTGCCTGGGCCCCTTCTTTAAACGTGCCTGCACATCGGCTAGAAAAAGTCGCAACGATTGCCGGCGTCGATTTTTATAACGACTCTAAGGCTACCACCCCTCAGTCAACGCTTGCCGCGGTAAACAAATTAAGCCAGCGACCCGTTATTCTCTTTTTGGGAGGTCTCAGCAAGGGAATAGACCGCACCAATCTGGTAAAACTACTGCCGCCACAGGTAAAAATGGTCTATTGCTTTGGCAAAGAAGCACCGATGCTCAGCGCTCTCTGCGCCACCTATGGCATCCCCTGCAAAACCTACGCCACCCTCGATGACTCCTTTTATGCCGCTGCCAAAGGAGCACGCGCGGGTGACCAGCTCCTGTTTTCACCAGCAGGATCAAGCTTTGATCTGTTTGCTAATTATGAAGCTCGAGGTATCTGTTTTAAACAGCTCGTACAGAACTACCAAAAAAACGCCAAATAGACTCACGCAATACGCGCTGACGAACAAGGCTACTATCAAGCATAAGTAGCACACCCGTCTACTTTTAAGCAACTCTATTAAAGTACAAACATAAATACACCGTCGGCTTTTTAGGCACAGCCCCAGTACAAAAAAAGGGCATATGCTCGAGAGCATATGCCCAACTCTGTTTGTTTTATTGTACGAACTTAAGAGACCAAAACTGCAGCTTCTTATTCTACAGCCATTTTGCCAAATGACTCATCCACGGGGTCTTCACCATCAGGTGCCACGGAACATGACGGCGACTCAGAATGCTGAGCAGTTGCTGGTTGCGCAGGCTGCTGATTTTCAGAAATACTCGCTGATGCCGGTGACTGAAAAATATGCAAATTCTGAAGGCTCACTATCGCCTGCTGCTCGACAGGCAAATTAGCAAAAGCCTCGCCCTGCACTAAATTCACATGGCCGCTGACATAATCAGACCGAACAACATCCGACACATGCGTCAGAATACCATCGTTCAACCTCACATGATGAAAAATTTTAGTTGAAACACGTGTGGCAGGAAGCGTCTGATCTGCTATGCGCTCAAGGTCCCCAGAAAAAGTAAGTCTATACACGTGACAATCAATGCCTCTTTTTCTTTTTTTACTCGTCAAAACGCCGCTTCCTTCAAGTGACGACCTTGTAGGTTTTGGAATACCGTGCAGAAGTGTGGCAACCGCTATAGTAAGCAGACCGAGCAAAATAAGACCACCATTACGCTTAATCATAATAACCTCTTTTTTAAAAACTGGCCGCTATGGCAGGTTTCGTATTTGTGTCACCATCTTACTCATATGCTCCGCTCTCACATCACTGGAGCAGAAATATCTCCCCCTTCAAGCAATTCTTGGCTGATCAAATCAGGACGACTGCCAGATCGAACAGAATTTGGCGTAGCTGACCGGGATAAACTATGCAGTGCAGAAGCTGCCAGCATGAGGACGTCCTTTTCCTCCTGTATACATGCAGCATTTTTTTCATTTTTTCGAGCTTCCTCAAACTTATTCAAGTTTTGCCAAAGGGCCATATTAGCATCAACATCACTTGCAAAGGTTACACCCTCTTGCCGCGCCTTCTCTAAAAAACCTCTTTTATACACAGCAAGAGCGATCCGTTGATCTTCTGAGAGATTGCTTGGACAACTCATAACAAAAGAAGCAATCTCGCGCACCGTGTACAAATCAGCTATTTCATCAAACGTACACGTCATTCGCGAGCCATCAAAACGCTTTGTTGCCAAATACGGCGTTTGAAGGTCATTAACTATCCGAACACCTCTGACCCACTTGCCTTGAGACATTCTAGCTTCTAGGGGATTCGCATCCGGCACCTTGACCAAAGGCAGGGCTTTTATGCCATGCTTACGTGATAAAACATTATTAAGATCAGCAAACGAGCCCTTCCTTACACTGATAGCACGCTTTTTTAATTCTCCGACATCAGATTCCTGATTTGGCGCAAAGTGAACCCGTTTTCTAGTCTTCTGCGTAGGCCTCGCTTCTTGAGCTATATTACTTTCACCGCCAGCAAGCGCAAGCGCAGAAATACACAGTCCTATACAAATTCCATACATACGCATATTCATATGTCCTCTTTTCGTAAAAAACTTTTACATCTGACAGATTCTGCAATCATTTTTGATTTTATATATTTTTAATTTTACACATTGTAAATATTATGTCAATGACAGGCCAATAAAAAAACAAAATTTCAGTAAAAATTGTTTCACATAGAAAATATAGCTATATAGAAGGATTACGCCCATTACAGAATCTTGCCAGAAGACCCCTAAACACCGTACGCTACTAAAAAAGCACCTACACCTACCCTTAACGCAAAGAGAGCCCCATGCTCGCCATCAAAAGACAACTAACCGCTGACCTACGCGCTTTTTTACTCATTATTGCGACCCTCGTCACCATCGGCTTTATCTTTATCTACTCCGCCAGCTCGGTCTATGCGCTAGAAAAGCTGGGCAACTCGTCATACTATGTAAAAAAACAACTCTGGGGGCTATTATTAGGTTTAATAGGCCTTATTGTAGCCCGCGCCGTGCCACTCCCCTTCATAAAAAAGGCCAGCCCCTACCTCTTTTTCGGATCTTTTATACTAACCGCGCTCACGCTTTTACCCGGTTTTTCTGTCCACATTCATGGCTCCAGTCGCTGGCTTAATCTCATGGGAATAGTCTTTCAGCCAAGCGACATGCTCAAAATGACCTTCTTAATCTACATAGCTTTTCTTATAGAAAAAAAAGAACTGCGTCTATCCTCTCACAAAAGCGGTTTCATACCGATCCTGGCATTGCTCGGACTTGTCTGTTTAGTATTGCTCAAGCAGCCTGATTTTGGGCTCACCGTTACCCTCGCAGTCACCACCTTGAGCCTGCTTTTTATTGCTAATATGTCCATGCGGTATCTGCTGTTTTTGGCTGCCGGGATTTTACCAGTCGCCATGGCACTCGTTTTTTATAAACCGTACCGTTTACATCGTATACTCACCTTTTTAAATCCCTGGGCTGACCCACAAGGAGCTGGGTTTCAAATTATCCAATCACTTATTGCTATAGGATCGGGTAGCCTGGGGGGACTGGGAATCACCCACTCGCAACAAAAATTTTTCTATCTCCCCATGCAACACACTGATTTTATTTTTTCAATAATAGCAGAAGAAACAGGTTTTTTTGGCACCTTTTTACTCATCTCACTTTTTGTACTCTTTCTCTATAAAGGACTCCGCATCGCCTGGCAGTTGCCCGAAATCTTCTCGTTGTTTGTAACCTTAGGTTTTGTTATTCTCACGAGCCTCCAGGCAATTATTAACATCGCTGTCGCTTCAGGACTCGCGCCAACCAAAGGTATTGGATTACCCTTTATTAGTTATGGCAATACAGGATTAGTATGCAACATCTGCATGGTTGGTCTTATTATCAATTGCGTAAGCCAAGCAAAAAATAGCTTTTAACGGACGCACCCATAAAGAACAAAAAAAATTGCTGATTTTTCTTGCGCAATACACGGCATGAGCAGTAGAGTATACAAAAAAAAGAGAAGTTGTTTTTATAAAAAGGGCTTGTAATGAATACAGCGCACTGGAAGCGTTCTTTGTCTCTATCCATGGTAATGGGATCAGTAATCTTTCAAGGGCTCTGGGTACAGGCTATGGAAATACCCGGAGAAGTTTTATCGCCCACCTCAATAATAGCTCCGGAAAAAAATCAGGATTGCAAAAAAACAGCCCTCCCCATAAAAATACTCGCAGCTACCAATACCGTAATACAAACAGAAGAAGATAAAAAAACAAAGCCTGATGCCATCATACAAGCCCTACTTGACGCTAACACCCCTGAACAAGAAATAGATCCCCTTTTAAGTAAGCTTGCACAAGCAACAGAACAAGAACAACCAGTGATGCCCGATGGACAAAAATATGCCTTAGATTATTTTTTAGGTCTTACTCCCCTGCATAAAGCCGTACTCGAAGACAATGAGCAAGAGGCGCATTCTCTTTTGCAACAAGGAGCAGATCCTGATGAACCTGCCGTCTACTTCTCTTTTACCCCGCGACAAATTGCCACTGATGCGCCATACTCTCCGACAAGCCAATTGGTCCTGCATTGGCCAACAAAAGAACAATAAGCAGACACGCAATAACGACACATGCACCATTTTCATGGGTTTATTGTTACGCACCCAAAAACAACAGAACAAATTCACCATCACGGTAAACACCACCGACTATCCCCTTGCCTTTTGTCCCAAGCTGGGCAACACTAAACAAAAAACAATAATCTCCTATACCCAACACCCCCAGCCCGAAAAAGCAAAGGAATACGTCTTGCAAGAAAACAAAACAAACTTTTCACAAAAAACGCCCGCCTCTTCGACACCCACAAATCTACTTGATCCTTTGGGCGATGGCATCAGTTCGCTCGAATTGGTACGCGTTTCGGGAGGCGACATCGACGTAGTAAATGCTGCGCGTGTATCTTTTGGTACATTAGTTGAAGAAATAAGCGACCGCGATGAAAAACTTATTCGGTATCTCGTGCAGCATGATCACACCAGCCCCTTTGAACACAATCAACTCTCATTTCGCGTAAAATGTCCCTTGTTTGTAGCGCGCCAATGGATGCGCCACCGCATGAACTCGTATAATGAAATCAGTTATCGCTACACACAAGCGCCGGTAGAATTTTACCTGCCAAGCCAGTGGCGCCGTCAAGACACAGTTAACAAGCAATCTTCGATAGGCACCGTGTCAGATGCGCATGTAGCAGACGTATATCGAGATACGGTACAAGCCTGCTTTGCTGCATACGAAAAAATGCTTGAATCTGGCGTTTGTCGTGAGCAAGCGCGCGGTGTACTCCCTTCATGCACGTACACACAATTTATTTTCACCTGCAATCTGCATTCACTTGTACATTTTTTGAAATTGCGATTGCACCCAGGAGCACAGCATGAAATCCAGGTATATGCGCAAGGAATGCTGGCATTAGCAACGCCACATTTTCCCGCATCACTCAAAGCCTGGCAAGAAAAATGGGGATTGCGATAGACCTCTTGGTCAACGAGCCCCCTAAACGACGTACTAAAAAGAGCTGTATTCACCCAGCATAAAACCGGTTAATACAGCTCTTTGTGTTTTGTGAAACTCCCCGCAGCAAGCTGCGGAGCATCTTAAGACACAAAAAAAATCAAAGAATTACGAGGCAAGCCTCGGGGAATTAAACCCCTCTCTGGTTAAATTTACCCTCCAAAGAAGACGCCCATCCTCACAATCAAAAGATTTACACCTAAAAACTTCTCCTTTTTTTACTTTTAAGTCATTTTTCCATAATAGCCATAATTATGCGACACATTAAAGACAGAAGCGCAGCCCAGAGCTCTTGTTTGTTTTAAAATAATTTTCTATATGTAATTTTTATTGATTTTTGTATGATTAATTGGATATTCTGTAAAGTGAAGTTTGTGACTTTTGGCGCCAAGAAACCGCAGGGTGTCAAAAGTTCTTAAGCCACCGCGGTATGGAGTTCTCTCTATGAACGATAACAAGTGGAATAGCATAAAAGAACGCAACAAAACAGTAGGAAATCATGAAAAAGAAGGTTCTCAAAAGTCTGGACAACCACAACACCATAAAAAAGAAACAGGTAAAAAGCCTGAGCAACAAAAACAGGGCAAAGAAAAAGAGCATGATAAAAACGGTTGTTGCTGTAGTTGTTGCGGCCACTGCAAATAAGCGAGTTCCCGGGGTCCTGTATCTGCCGTATAGCAGGACTACCACTCTAATCTAATAAAACCTACGGCAAAAGGAGTATCGTTATGAATAAGCAATTGTTATTACTCATTACCTTGGTTGCTGGCAGTCAGCTTTTGGCCAAAACGGCTGAAGAGCGGCTCATAGAATTTCATACCCTGAAAGACAACCAAAAAATCGCATGGATGAACTTCATAAAAGAGAGCATGGAGCAAAAAATGGACACCATGCGGAAAATACATGAAGATTGGCGCGATTTCCATACTACCTGGATCAAAAAGTTCTGGGATGAAAGTGATTGTTCCAAGGAAGCCAAAGAAAAACTCTTTACTGAAAAACTCGATAGTGCGATCAAACTGCACAAAGAACACATGAAAATGTGGGAAGAATTTGCAAAATCGCATCATGAAAAAGCAACCAAACTCTGTGATACAAATAAAGCAGCGTTTGAAAAAGAATTCGGCGAGAAAAAAGTAGAAACAGAAAAAGCCACGCCAAAGCATACTAAGAAGACCGCTAAGTAATCTCATGACTTTTAAGAGGGAAGGAGCAGATCCTTCCCTCTTTTTTATCAAAAAATAGCTGTTGTCATTAAAAAAATAAGGAAAATCCATGAAAAAACTTCTACTAGCCATAACCATTCTCCTACTAGGCCGCCAAGGTCTTGAAGCAACAATGGCACCAAAAACATCCCCTAAGCCAGAGGATGAAACAATCATCGTCGAAGGACAAGAAGTCAAGCCAGAGGAAGATGTGATTATCATACAAGAAGAGATTCCCACAAACGCTAGTGCACCTGAAGAAGGTGCCATGATTATTGAAGAAGAAAAAGAATCTGAATAATGCATCTCCAACAAATCAGTAACAAATAGAGCGGCATACAAAATTTTGTATGCCGCTCTTATATTAGTCCGAATTATTTTTATGGATTAAAACCTATTTCCAGTTCATTACCAGATCAACAAGCAATCGCACCCCAACACCGGTGGCACCGGGACGATAGTATGAAATATCTGGCACATCAAAGGCCGTACCGGCGATATCAAGGTGTGCCCAGGGAACATCGTCGACGAAATTCTTCAAGAAAAAGCTTGCCGTAATAGCACCGGCCATATACTTGCTGTTACCAATATTGCAAATATCAGCAACTTCTGAGCGAATGGCCGGTTTGTAGTCATCATCAAGCGGCAAACGCCAAACACGATCTCCCGAGCGCGCTGCAGATATTTCTATTTTTTTTGCCAGATCATCATGCTGGCTCATAAGCCCACTAAAAAAAGGCCCAAGAGCATGCGCACAGGCGCCCGTAAGAGTCGCCAGATCGATAATTGCATCGGGTTTATAATGCTTTACCGCATAAGAAAGCGCATCAGCAAGAATCAGGCGCCCTTCTGCGTCAGTATTTCTGATCTCTGCCGTTTTGCCGTTATAAAAGCGAACAATATCACCCGGCTTTACCGCATTACCACTCGGCAAATTTTCTGCCAAAGGGGTAATCCCTACTACATGCATGTCAGGCTGTAGTTGCGCAATAACGCCCATAGTCGCTATCACCGCCGCAGCGCCAGACATGTCCTCTTTCATAGTCTCCATATATTGCGCGGGCTTAAGGCTCAATCCTCCTGAATCAAAGGTGATCCCCTTGCCCACTAAGGCGAGCGTTGGCGCACTTTTTTTCTTTGTTTTATAGGACATGATCAATAGCTGGCAATCAAGCTCTGAACCACGAGATACGGCAGCAAGACCGCCCATACCCATCTTATTTACTTCTTTCTCATCAAAAACAATGAAATCAAGTTTATGTTGTTTGGCAATTTCCTGTGCTTTAGCAACAAGGCCAACCGGCGTAAGCATGGTTGGTGGCAAATCAACCCAATGTCGCGCTTTATTTGTTGCAGCACCAATAATTTCTCCCGTTTTTAGCGCAGCGGTAAGGGCTTTTATTTCTTTTGCCTCGCAGCAAACCGTCACATCAAACATTTCAGGCAATTTGCGTTCTGGGTCGGTGATAAATTCGTCAAAATGGTAGCAAGCAAGCGTCATAGTTGTCGCTGTTTCACGAGCAAGTTCAGCAGAGGTGAGCGCAAAAAGCGAAGCGGTTGGCAAATCAAATGCGAGCGACTGCACACGCTCCCTTTGTACTGAGCGTACCGCAACACCAAGCGCACGGCGATAGCGCTCTACCGAGAGACTCTCTTTTGCTTTTTTTGACCCCAGGCCAACAAAAATGAATAAAACAGAGCGTTTACCAATAAAACCAACAATCGTAACCAAACTCAGTGATTTACCGGAAAATTTTTGTTGCTCGAGAGTCGGCTGGATATGAGGATTGTTTTTTAAAACCTCTTTAAGCGCAGAAGACTGAAGTGTTTTTTGCACTAAAAAATCTTCTTGCACTAAAAAGAGTAGACTTGCGCTTTTTCCAGAAAGAAGCGCCTGAGCACTACATGTTATAGTGAACATAAAAATTCCCTTTTTCTTTCGGTTTTTTTCTTCATATCTCACCATACCAAAGAGCGTAAAAAAGCGCTATAATCACAACGCTTTTTTACGCTCTTTTTCGAATCTCGCACCACGAGAAACGGTGTTTCTTGTGTCTTAGATGCTTGTTGCAGGCTAACCGTAAGAGCCTAAATTCCTACCGAGAATCCAAATCCTACGCCACTTGGATAGCCATACCCATAATCCCCAGGCCCCCAACCATAGACACCATAGGGCGCCCAATAAGGCCCCCAATAAAGCGCATTTAATTGCGCTTGCTCAAGTTGCCGTTGACGAATAATCGCCTTACTTTTTAAGATACGCTGTATGTCGTTGGTAAAGTAGGCATCAATAATTTTTTTTAAATCGGCCCTCGCCAAGGTACCATACACACCAACAATAAGACCGCGCGTATCAAAGAGTGGCGCACCATCCTTGAATAATACACATGCTGGCAATGTCTTGATGCCATACTCTTGATGCATACCCTCTGTTTTTCCGACCGCCACATTCACCCGTGCAAACAAAATATCAGCTTCTTTATAAAGAGGCATAGTGCTTACATCACTCAGCACTTGCGTCCATTCGCGCACCATACTTTTATACGTTTTATCTTTTGATTGCTCTTTATCCTCATGATAAAAAAGTACCACCGCAAGCGCTGTTTTTCCAACCTGCTTAAATAATTTTTCACGTGATTTGATAAAAATATCTTTTGCCCAGAGGCTATACAAAGCACCTCCCATTACGCAGATGCAGAACAGTTTAAAAAACATTCGTTTAGTCATAGACCCTCCTTATGGATGCACCCGCCAGAAATGCCCTTAACTAAGGCACTTTTTTCTCTGTTAGGCAACCGCCATCTCATCAGCGTCTTCCAAAATCGTACTCTCTTTTTGTTTCTTAAATTGCCCCTTAAGCACTTGATCAACAAATTTACGCACTAGCTCGACATACTTATCGGGATTATAAAAATAAGAATCAAAGTGTCGACGACCATTGGTTATCCATAATAATTTTGGGCCCGCTGCACCATCATAAATACTGCGTATCGAACTAACAGCTATTTTTTCATCGTGCTTGCAATGGATGAAAAAACAAGGAACTGACACCTTTTTTATTGATTGCGCAGGCGACAGCGGATAGAGGGATAAATCAACACTTCGGGGATCAAAAATTGAGACTGTCCTCAGCAATGCCTTCACCATCGACTGCACATATGGATGGAAAATATAACGCTCCAAAAGAGCCCTGCCAGGCAAATGGAAGTCATAGCCAAAGAGCGAAAGACGAACATTACCCAATACCGTTTTAACAATATTAGCACTCGAATCAAAGGGGCAGTCTAAAATCATAGCGTCAAAAAGAGCTTCCTTGGCCTGCGCTTCGATGGATGCCACCGCACCCATGGAAAAACCATAGGCAAAGAGTGGCTTTTTTTGTAATGCAGGATGATTCTTGAGAAAGTGGGCCGCAGCCAAAACATCATATGCCTCATTGAGTCCCATCGTACTCGATTGCCCAAACGCATTTTCCCCATGGCCTCTAAAATCAAAGGTCAGCGAATTGAAATGGCGATTGGAAAAGAGCGTACGTAAAAAGCCAACATCAAACTTGTCACACATAAACCCATGCGATATCAGCACGGTCGCCGGCGCATCCTTGTAATAGACAAGCCGCCCTTTACGTTCGATGATACGGTTGGAGAATTCACTTTCCTTAACCCGCAGGACAATATCTTCAACCACGCCCCCATCAGGCCGTTTATCATATTGTCGTAGCACCATACCATAAGAATTATTTTTAGCTTCCTCCGGGGCTCCCTGTGCTGATTGTATATCCAAACCACCAACGTGAGCGGTAAGCAGCGCTATGACACCCAGACTTTTGTAGAGATTTTTTTCTGCCCCCCTCATAGTCTTCTCCGTTTTTATATAACCACCTTTTTATAAACCTCTTATTACTTCTCTCTTCATTAAAAACAGTAACAATTTGCAATTACTAACTGCAATAATTGATTAAATGTTTTTAAAAAAATATTTATCTTATTGGGTTTTTTAGCTGATATTTTACGCAAACAAAATTGCCAAGAAGCTCTGTAAACAAAAATTATGCATCTACCCTATCAGCGATAGAAACACCGCAAAATGGAACGGAAAAATCCAGCAAAAGAATCCCGCCAAACGCACACAAAAAAAATCCTGCTGAAATAGGCTATTTCAGCAGGATTTTAACTTATATTACTATGCGCGCCTCTTTAGGCAACAGCAGCTGCTTCTTGGGCAATAGACCCCACAAATTCGCGCAGTGTCTGGGCATCCATATCTTTCTGATTACGCGCAACTAATGAACCATTACTAAAAACAAGTCGGCAGGGAGTCTGTTCAACAAAAAAACGACTAGCTATATCAGCCGCCTTATCTTTATCAACCGTTACAAAAGCAACAGTGCCGGCAAAATCCTGAGCAACATCCCGCACTACTTCCTGCGCAGGCGATTTCGCATCAAGAACATTTACACAGACAAGACCCTTTTTCTCCTGAACTTCACGAGTAAAATCAGCCAATGAAAAAAGTTCTTTCACGCTGCCATCAGCAGCAGGCGTAACCAACACATCAGCATCAACTCCGGTCATATCCGGTTTAAATAAACGGAGTTTAGCCGCTGCTTGTTTGGTAAAACCTAGTCCATCAAGAAATTCTTTAGCATCTAATGCTGCTTCTGCACCGCTTCCGGCAGCAACGCAGGCCTGACGGCGTCGACGCTCAACATCTCCCGCAGCAAATACCCCTTCAAGCGAGGTCTGCTTAGAATCTCGCGGCAATTTTATGGTGCCGGTCGTCTCATCCAATTCAATAAAATCTTTAAAGAGTCGCGTGTTTGGCTCGTGTCCTATTGCCAAAAAAATCCCCTGCGCAGGAATAATACGTTGCTCATGGGTTTTGGCATCAAGCACCTTGAGACCTGTCACTCTACCTTGTTGACCAACAACCTCTTGTGGTTGCACATTGTACTCTACCGAAACAGAAGGATAGTCAAGCAAGCGATCTTGCATACTCTGAGAAGCCTTCATACTCTCGCGCCGTACCAGCACTCTAACTTTCTGTGCATAGTAAGAAAGATGTATCGCTTCTTCTATGGCAGAGTCTCCACCACCAATAACCAACACATTTTTACCTTTATACAAGGGAGCATCACAGACAGCGCACGCAGAGACACCGGCTCCCCAATACTCTTGTTCTCCAGGAATTCCAAGCTTTCTAGGTGCAGAACCAGTCGCAATAATAACCGATAGCGCCTGAATACAACGATCCCCTTCTGTGTACAACTTGAACGGCCAACTAGAAAAATCAACACGGGCAACCGTATCATCCAAAAAGAGAGCCCCTTGCAATTCAGCCTGTTTACTCAGATTATCCGCAATCTCAGATCCCAAGATTTTGGCACTACCCGGCCAGTTT
This sequence comes from bacterium, assembly GCA_021777215.1. Lineage (GTDB taxonomy): Bacteria > Babelota > Babeliae > Babelales > Vermiphilaceae > JAJYDS01. The sequence continues at coordinate 31,395 of JAJYDS010000007.1, read as the reverse complement.
TCCACAAACCCGGTATCGGCAATCAAACCTCCTGGTTTGTCTCCCTTAATTACCAGCGTTGGCAACCCAAGACGAGCGCTATAGGTGGCCGCATTCAATCCTGCAGGCCCAGAGCCAAGGACCACGACCGGCATAACGATTTGCTCAGAGGGAATACGCGTTAAATCATGCTTTTTATAGACTTTGTTTGCCATCATACAGAGACAAACAACTGAAACACCAACAAAGCCGCTAAGAATAAGCAACTCTTTTTTACCTAGTTTCATATGACCTCCTCATGAAAATAGTACCGGAACAAACCGCTAAAAAAGCCGTAAAAATTAGACAAATCTCTTAGAGAGTATATCATATAAACATCACTCTGTCTTTTCGCGCTAAAAAATAAACTACTCGTTTATGTATTGGAGGAATTTCATGTATAAAACACGCAAAAATAAAATGGCTTTCATTGTGCCATTTGTATTATTTTCTTGTGGTATAGCGAGCATAGCCTATCCAGAACCAAAAGCCAAGAATTCTTTCGCTAAAGTAACGGTAGAAGAGCAAGTTCAGGATACCCTTGAGCTATTACTCAAGCAAGTACTCACGCAACTCAACAGCATTGATAGCATCCTAGAGGAATTGGCGCTCTTGGTGAATAACGACCAGCTGGCAAAAGGCGGCAACAAAAAAGAGATCATCTCCTCCATTCGTTCTTTACGTAGCCTTATCGACACCATTCGATCAGATACGTTTGTCACCATTGACCTGCAAAGCATTTATTTGATGCTCAAGCTCAACAATGCGCTCATGAATACGATTGGCAAAGCGCTCTTGAATGGTTTCTATGAATTACCGCCATTTAATCTCGAAGAACATATCACCAAACACTTACGGACACCGGCAGGCCTGGATACCGTTACCCAAACACTGACGGCAAATAATAAAAAATTAGAAGCATTGACCGAATTATCAAAAGGCGCGGGCTTAAAGTGGTATAATCACCTCTATCGCTCCTTTGATCAAACCGTTCTTCAACCCGCTCAAAAATATAAACTGGGCACTATTGCCACATTAGCTGCTACGAGCGCCGCCCTGCTCTGGTGGTATACAGACAGTAAACTATTTCCCGTGCTCAGAAAAACTCTTCACCTAGGTTGGCGTCCTCATGTAGACAAACTTGGCAATTTAGACGAAGGCCACCTCAAAGACCATCCACTCGAAGTTGGTGGTCGCCTAGAACGCTGGTACCACGAATATAACACAATGCTCTATGCGCCTTTAGCTGTCCCTCTTATGTGGGCTTCTAGTAAAAACAGCATAGATGCCGCAAGATTCTGGCTCAAAAAAAGAGTAAAAAAGAGTATCAACCATCTCAAAGGTGGCATTAACGAAACCGAATATGAAGGGATTATGAAAAAAAACCCCGATATCGATTTCAGTAACATCATTGGTAACGAAGCAGCAAAGGCAGAAGGCTGGAAAGTCGTCAAATATATGGAAGACCCTGAACGCTATGACCGTTTTAAAATGCAGGTAGAGCGCGGCATCCTCCTTATTGGTAAAACAAGAACAGGGAAAACCTACTTCGCTGAAGCACTGGCTGGCGAAATTAAAAAGGTCATGAAAAAGCAGGGCCGCAATACCGCCGAACTGGGCTTTTATAATATAAAAGCATCCCTTATTGCCAAGCATGGCATCGAATATGTCCTAAACCTGGCTAAAAAAGAGGCGCCATGCGTACTCTTTATTGATGAAATCGATCTGCTTGCACTGCAGCGCGTCGGCGGCGACCGGGATACTCTCTACGCATTTCTTACCTCGATGAGCGGCTGCTTTGAACGCGACCTGGATAAACGAGTCATCATCATTGGCGCCACGAACAACCCACAAAACTTAGACCGCGCACTCAAAGCACGGGGCCGTTTTGGCATGATCCTCGAGTTTACCTATCCCGAATTCCGTGAACGAAAAGCATGCTTGGAAAAACATTTGAACGCATTAACGCTCAATGTAAAAGCATTTGATCTGGATAAACTGGCGCGCGAAACCGAGGGCTGCTCGTATGAAGCGCTCCTTGCTATAGTACGCGAGGCATTCTTACAAGCAAAAATTAAGGGTGCTGTCATCAACCAGGATCTGCTTGAAAAAGCACTGGATACGACCGTACGCAACATTGTTTTTGAAAATCAAAAAGAGGTACCCGAGCACGAACATGCCATAATCGCGGCACATATGGCGGGTCACGCGGTGGTGACCACCTTACTTCCCACAAGCAAAAAACTGGCAAAAGTGACTACACTACCAGTTCTGACCGAAATCGAAGAAGAGGCCATCTGGGATACCTACAGCAAAAAAGACAAAGATACGACAAACCAAAAAGATAAAGATGCACGCATCACTCAATATGGGCAACTATTTACCTATCATGACCAAGATACGCTTTCTTTAACCGATGAAACGGAAAAACTCCGTCAATGCACTGCGGAACTTGCCGGGCATATAGCAGAAAAGCTGTTGCTTGGCTCTTGCGGCTATAGTTATCACCCTGATGACAGCCAAAAAGCCTACGCCTTAGTGAAAGCGATAGCATTTAGAGGACTTAAAGAAAGCGACCTATCAGAGGCTGAAGCTGATCGACGCAAGGATGACGCACTCGCCTTGCTCAAAAAATGTGAAGCCGATGCCGTGCGACTGCTTGAACAAAATAAACCGGCACTTGAACGCGTAGCACATGCATTAGCAGAGAATAGAATTCTCACTGCAGAGCAAGTGCAAGCGCTTATGCATGACCTGCCAACACTGGCAACTCATGCAATGCCTGGCATGCAACACGATGCACAAGAAGAAAACGAAGTGCCGCAAACAAGTACCAGCAACACAAGAAATGCTAACTGATACTGAAAGAACGTTGAAGAAAGAAGAAATGCACAATGCTTTCGTCAAGGATTGAGATCTGCCAGAAGTAAGAACAGCATGACAACAAGTACTTATATTTTTCTAGACTAAAAAACGCCCGGCACTCGCTGGGCGTTTTTATTACACATTAAAATTTGACACGTCAAAACAACCAATGTTACGGTATTCCTATAGTTATAAAAAAAGGAACTTTTAATGATGCATAAAAAACAAATGTTTTTTGTATTGCGTATTTTTATATTCACGCTGGCTTTTGCACCTTCTCGCTCTATGCTTTTTGCTGATACAAACAATAACGGAATTCGTCAACTGACAACTGATACTGTCATACCTGAATTGTGGTCGATTGAAAGTATATCAGAAGTGATATCGAGTAAGATAGATGAAGCGCCCTATCAGGTAACATCAGAACTCTGGTCTATCGAAAGCAAAGCTGAATTTATCTCGAGTAAAATAGATATACCAGAACCATGCACCGCCACGCCAATAACTACCAGCGGCATAATTAGCGGCAAATCGCCTATAGCCATTCATGAACCAACCGTTCTAAGTGATTCCGGATACTACTGCTTAGCGCAGGATATCGATACCACAAACACTGATATTGGCATTGCAATCACCGGATCAACAGTTACGCTTGATCTCAATGGATATACTGTCAAAAATGGTACTATCGGCATTAACGTCACGGGCAATGATATCCTCATTAAAAATGGCACAATCTCTGGCATGTCCGACACAGGAATTATCTTGCAGAATGCGCATAACTGTCGCATAGAACATGTCGATACCAACAATGCTGCTACCGGATTTTTACTCAACAACAGTGGCGCCAACATGCTCTTTGACTGTCGCGCCCTTGCAAGCACTTCCGCTGGTTTTTCTCTCGTCTCCAGCTACACTAACACCATCACTAAATGCCAAGCTCTTAATACACTCAGCCTTTGCAATGCATTTGGCTTCATTTCACGAAATGGCGCAAACAATATATTTTCGGCGTGTACCACCCAAGGAATCAAGACAAGTAGTAATGCAATACTCGATATACAAGGATGGGCTCTTGCAACCTCCGGTGCATTTGTTCTTGTTGGCGATGAACGCAATAGCCACATCATAAACTGCACCGCCCAAGAAACAAGCACACCGACAGCCGGACACAACGCCGCCTATGGCATATGGCTCACAAGTGGAGCGGCAACATCGCCACTCGAATTAACCCTCACCACATCAACTGCTATCGCCGGAAATGTACTTACCACAGCATGGCTAGTCAAGGGCACAACCACGTATCTTGCTCTTGGTGGCTCCGACACCACACGAATCAAAATATTTAAATTCGATCCTACATCATCAAGTACTCTTGACCTAATAGCCTCGTCAACAATTCCGGATGGCAGCGTATCGTCAATTGCGTGGTTATCTGATGGAGACAGCACCTATCTTGCCTCAGGAGGAGAAGCGACAACAGCACCGCATGATCACGAGCTCATGGTCTTCAAATTCGATCCTCTTGCCGCCACGCTTGAATTAAAAGCCTCATCTACGGCACCCGATGGGAAGGTGCACTCTGTTGCCTGGTTGGTAGATGGCACCACCTCCTATCTTGCTGCCGGTGGCGAACCAACCAGTGGTTCTAGTGAAGTAAAAATATTTGAATTTACCGGATCTTCGCTTGATCAAAAGGCAACAACCACTGCTCCTGATGGCACCGTATTGTCGGTGGCCTGGTTGGTTGATGGCGACACGCGCTACCTAGCAACAGGTGGTCTTGCGGCCGCAGCTCCTAATAACAATGAAATAAAAGTATTTGAATTCACCGGATCTTCCTTAATCCAAAAAGCAAAAACAGCAGAAGTCAATTCAAGCGTATTTTCCGTAAACTGGTTGATAGAGTGTGACCATATATACCTTGCTGCAGCAACAGGCATTTTATATTCACCAGCTGCAGCAACAGGCATTTTATATTCACCAACAGCACGCGCCTATGTGTTTGAATTTACCGGATCCGATCTCATTAAAAAAGCAGAGTCACCGGACCTGGGCCAGAACATAACCTCTCTCTCCTGGTTAAGTACCGATACCAGTCACTATCTTGCATCAGGAGGTTTTACCCCAACAAACGCAATCACGCTGATGCAATTTGATCCCGCATCTTCTGTGCTTGCTGTTAAAACAATCGTAACTCCTGATAACCCAGTATGGAGCGTTAATTGGTTAGCAGAGTCTGGCAGCGCTTATCTTGCCAGTGGCGAAACGACAAACCTGAGTGTATTGCAACTCGGCACCATTAATAGCCCGCATGGCTGCATGATCACGAATAATACAATCAGCGCAACCAATGGCACTATGCGATTTCTAAATCGGGTAGGAGAAAATGCGAGTGGTATTGGCATAGCGGTAGATAGCTCAGTAAATTATGTGGCACACAATACCTCATGCAATAATGACATCAACTATCAACATGTCGATAGCGCGTACGTAAGCTCGCAAGCAAATGCACGTGGCGTAGCAAACGTGGATTGCAGTTTAACCTCACCAGATGAGGTTGCACAAATTGCTAATGAAGCCTGGTCAATCGAATCAAAAACAGAAATAATTTCGAGTAAAATTGATATTATTGTACCAGCCCTTGATCCAGAATTATGGTCAATTGAAAGTAAAGCAGAAATTATCAGCTCAAAATGTGATTCTATTTCTACCATTGCTAATACCATCGATGGTGAAACATGGTCGATAGAATCTAAGTCAGAGATTATTTCAAGCCAAGTCGATATTCTGGTCCAAAAAAGCGCCTGTGAAAGCGTCCCCTTACATCAATCTGACATAGGCGCTCCGGGAAGCACGTATACGATAAACAGCTCAGGAAACTATTGTCTTGCGGAAAATATCACCGGAACTATTAACATCACGGCGCCGAATGTCTGCCTCGATCTTAACTGTCGCGAGCTGACCGGAATACTTACTATCTCTGCGGAAGACAGCGCCATACAAAATGGCAAGATTACGGCTCCGATACCGGTCAATAATAGCGATGCAAGTAACCCCGCCATCGCAATCACTTCCGCAGGAACACGGACTCAGTTACATAATATCGCGATTATTTGTTTGTATCCAAATGACCTGACAACAGCAGACAACGGTATCAATGGAAGATCCGCTATAACCAATAGCGCCGACAATGTACAGATCAACAACTGCCAAATACAGGCAGGAAATGGACAAGGACTCGCCATAACAAGCAGCGGAGCTATTACTATTAACGGTGTCAACACTGGCTTTGGCGGCACTGGCGTCAATAATTCAGGAGCAGCAATACAGATTACCGATTGCTCAATAATAGCAGGCAATAGCGGTCAAATATATGCCAAGGGCACAGACAGCTCAAGCACCATCTCAATAGACGGAACTCTCAATAACTTTGGCGGGTCAGGAATCATAAATACTGGCGCCAAAATGCAGCTAACGAACTGCACAGTATCTGCTGGAAATAGCGGACAATTATACGCAAATGCGAACTCTGATATTAACATTGGCAATAGCAGTGGTAGCACAATAGAAATCAATGTTGGAGGGACAGCCATCACTAATTCTGGAATAGAAACATGCATCACCAACTGTCAGCTGACTGCAGGAAATAGTGGGCAGCTCTATGCAACAAGTTTTAGTGGCAACATATTTATAGGAAGTAACACTGGCTCAGTTACCATGCGCGATGGTGGCTTTGGGGTAAACACTTCAGGTAATGCTACGCAGCTTAGCGCTTGTGTAATATATGCTGGCAATAGTGACCAAATATATGCCCAGGCCAATGATACCGTTTACATCGCCTATGACGGCAATGTAACGATTGATAATGGCGGTACAGGAATAGCATGCACGGGTGATAATACTCATATAACCGACTGTACGGTAGTTGCAGGTAATGGTGGGCAAGTATACACGCAAGCTGGTCTTTCCAGGATAGCATACGAAGCTAGTATTTCTAGCAACCTTTCTGTCGGCATGGGAGGAACGGGAATAACCAATCAAGGTAATAATGCACACATCACTGCCTGCAGTATAACTGGCGGCAGCAGTGGAAACATACAAGCACAATCTGCCACAATAGGATTTAATGGGGGAATCGCCACTTTAGCAATGGGCGGCTCTGCGGTTCAAACCAAAAATACAGCCTATGCGATAATCAATAACTGTATACTTATGAGTGGCGATGGTGGCTCACTTATCGGATCCTCTTTTTCAGGAAATGTAAGCGGAGCCAATGGCGGTATCGGCATCATCTGCGATAATAGTAATAATGTGGCAATCTCGAACTGCCTTATCGAAAAAACAGGAAACGGCAGCAATGGCTTGGGCACAGGCTCATTTGGCGGTAATGGCGGCATTGGCATTCTGGTAAATTCTAATTGCTCAGCTACGCAAATTAGCAACTGCACCATAACCCAAACAGGCACCGGAGGAACTGGTGTAACCACTGGCGTCGGGGGACATGGCATTGTGTCATCTGGAGCTAGCGGACAAATTAACAACAACACGATCGCCTATACCGGTTCTGCAAATGGCTTGGCAATCAGCTGCGTCGATTCATTAGCTCCTGTAGTCTACAGCAACTTCGCCCATAACATCAGCGCATCTCCAGCATACTATTTAATCGCTGGAGCCGCAGTAGATTCAACGACGGGAGGAACAGCCTTTGGCTTAGGTACGGATCGACTCGCCAATATTCATAAACCATAAGAAAAATAGGCGGCAGTCTACGTAAAAAAAATCGTATACAAAAAAAAGCACCCTCAAAAAACACAGTGTAACGCGGGAACAGAATTCGTTACCCGAGCGTATCAAGCAACGCAACACGCTCTTGATACCGCCCCCCGCGAAACTCTGCTTGGAGCCAGGCATGTACGATGGTGACCGACTGCTCTGCGGTTACAAAATCTGAAGGAAGGGCAAGTACATTCGTATCATCATCTTCGCGGCTCACACGTGCAACCTCCTCATTCCATGCAAGTGCGGCATAGATACCTTTAAAACGATTGGCCGCTATTGCCATACCCACGCCAGAACCACAAATAAGAATCGCACGCTGTGCGCGACCAGCAAGCAGCTCTTGGCATGCAGCACGAGCAAAAAGAGGATAATCAGAACGATCTGAATTGAAGGCGCCAACATCAATCCAGGATATCTTCATACCCACAGGCGCCACCATTTTTTTAAGATATTCTTTGTGCGCAAACCCGCGGTGATCAGCACCGATAGCAATAGTAAACCGTCTCAGTTCAGGCACCGTCTTTGTACGCATCCCACACGCCCTCTCTGTTATTTTTTCAGCACACATAAACCTCACTTATGATGAGCATCGTGCAGCGCGTCTCTTTTTGTCAACGCTTTGCACAGGCAAGCAAACTCCAGCATGTTAACGCCCTGCCGTTTTTCGCATTTTCTTTTTAGGCACGGCTTTCACTTGCCCGCTCCCATACACGTTTTCTTCCGCCCATGATGCCGAGCGCTTGACGGGACCTTTGGCGCGTGCACTTGGCGCAAGTGCGCCGTCACGCAGCTGCCAGAAGAGTGAAACTTCTTTTGTGACTGAGCGAAAGCAGAGCGCAATCTGTTTTGTGCTCGGCAAAATAAGCTGCTGATCATCGCTATTGGCGGCATCAAATTTAAGTTCATATACTTGCTTAAACCGCGTATATACTGAACCAACCATGTGTTGATACTCAGGAGAGAGTTCAATTGTTTTGATCTCTAATGGAGAATACGATCGATCCGTTTTCCCATCAATCTGGAGAAAAATGGACCAGACAGAATCAATCATACCCAGCGGCATCAGATCAAAAGGGTAAAAGAGATAGAATACAATAAAGCGTCGATTTTCTTCCTGCTGCCGCGCTACAAACTGCTCTGCTTGTTCGGTACTTTTTCCCCATTTAAGTGCATACATGCGCGCAAAAGTCGATCGCACCGCATCAGAAAGCCACAGCGCATCAAATTTTCCCAACAATGCAAATTGATCATACACCGTCACCGAACGAAGAGCCGAGCGCGCGGACATAACCGAAAGCTCTTTCTCATGCCCTTGGTACATGGCATCTTTGCTCCAATCTATTAAGGCGCCACACCCAGGAAGCAGAAGTACTATACTGATAAAAAAAAGCGACCCGATACACGATACATTCTTCTTTTGCACTCTATACTTCATCGAAACAATTCTTTTGCTTATATGTACTATACCTATAGTAGACTAGAAGAAAGTAGTATACTTTTTTACAAGTAAAAACCAACCCCGTACTTATCAAAGGGAGCAGATGAACAGAGTATTACCCCTTCTTATATGGCGCTATTTACGCGGCACACGCGACGAGCAAACCATATCAACCATGATCAAACTCAGCTTTGTAAGCATGCTCTTGGGCTCTGGAGCCCTTGCGCTCGTGATGGCCATTATGAACGGATTTGAAAAAGTCACGCATGAAAAAATGCAGGGTATTCACGCGCAAATAATTATGCACATTCCCGAAGAACCAAATACCTATGAGACAATTCGCGCACAGCTCAGCCAATCATTTCCTACTGTCAGAGCATACGCACCTCAAGAAACTCGGCAAGTCATCATCAATAATCCGGGCAAAGAAGAATTTGAAACAATAGCACTCAGAGCTGTTGATCCAATAAATGAAGCAAAAACAAGCGTGCTCGAATCTAAAATTAGATCTGTGGTAAAGGATGCAGATACGCCGTCCACACCGACCCTCGCCTACATACTCACCAAAAATCGCATTTTAATCGGTGACAAGCTCGCCGAGCAACTTGAACTAAAACTTGGTGATACGGTTAACCTCTTATTTCCTGGCGAAGGAAAAATTAAAAGCACCACTATCCATTTACACGGTTCAACCGCAATTGTAGGCGGCACCTTTTCTACCGGCATCGAAGAATTCGATGCCGGCATGGTTATCTGTAGTTTTTCTCTATTAAATGAATTATTTCCTCATGCCCAGCCGTCAAAAATTTCGCTCAAACTCGCCCCTGGAGCGGACGAGCAACAGACCCTCGACCAACTCAAAGAGCAATTTCCCGAATGCGCTGTCTACTCTTGGAAAGAATTATATCCCGCGCTCATGGCTGCCTTGATACTAGAAAAATATGCTATGTTTTTTATTCTCTCATTGATTATGCTCGTTGCCTGTATGAATATCGTCTCACTCCTTTTTATGCAAATTACGCAAAAACGGGCTGATATTGCCATTATGAAAGCTATGGGTATGGCTGACAGTGATATCACTACTCTTTTTGTATGGCTTGGTATGAGTATCAGTCTCTGTGCAACCGTACTGGGCCTGGCGCTTGCCAGCATAGCCAGCTGGTTTTTAGAACATTACCCCTTTATTACCCTGCCTGATGTCTATTTTGTCACCCACCTTCCCGCACGCATGGAATGGGGATTACTCGCGCAAGTATTTGTAGTAATCATGCTCATCAGCTTTTTGGCAACGTGGTTTCCCGCACAAAAAACACGTTCTATAAATATTTCCGATGTATTACGCTTTGAAGCCTAGCATCATTTTGCCTAAAAAAGGAGAAGTATGAATCCCGTATGTCACCTAGCAGAGTGGAATCTAACCAATGCGCGCATACTCCTGCGAGCAGACTTGAACGTACCGCTCATCAATGGCACTATCGCCGATGACTATCGGTTGCGCGCGCTTGTACCAACCATACAACTCATACAACAAAAAGGTGGCACTATTATTCTCCTCACGCATCTTGGACGTCCTAAAGGCTCCGATCCAAAATTATCCACGCGCATACTTATTCCTTGGTTTGCCGCACATGGCCTTACTGTTACCTACGCCGCAACACCGCATGATGCCGCACAAATACTGAGCGCCCATAAAAATTCTGGATTGCCAACACCCATACTCCTCTTAGAAAATCTACGTTTTTTTTCTGGTGAAAAAGCACGCGACCCTCAATTTGCGCAAGAGCTAGCTGCCCTGGGCGATTACTATGTCGATGATGCCTTTGGCTCTCTCCACCGGACCGATACATCAATCACCCTCGTGCCCGCCCTCTTTTCTCCTGAAAAAAGATCCATCGGCCTCCTGGTAGAAAAAGAGCTCATCACTCTTGACCGTCTCCGTACACAGGCTCAAAAACCATTTGTTGCCGTCATTGGTGGCGGCAAAGTTGCCGACAAACTCCCTTTGATCAAAGGACTCTTATCAAAAATCGATACATTGCTCCTCTGTCCGGCTATCGTATTTACTTTCATGAAAGCGCAGGGAAAAGAAGTAGGCAAATCACTCATTGACCCAACCGAGCTGGCTGCATGCACCGACCTTATGATCCAAGCGCGCGAAAAAAACGTGGCGATAGGCATGCCGCTTGATTACCAAATTGTGCGGGATAGCATGACCGGCCCGCTTTCGTACGTTGATGTAGCAACATTTCCCGCCAATGGCTTTGGCATTTCAATAGGCCCAAAAACCATCGCTGCCTACACCGCGATACTTATGCAGGCAAAAACTATTTTTTTTAATGCTGCAATGGGATTTGCCCGCCGTCAAGAAACACTGACAGGAACAGAAGCCTTATTAAAAGCTCTGGCACAGGCCCCAGGCTTTAGTGTTATTGGCGGCGGTGACTCGGTAGCAATAGCAAAACAATTAGGACTTGAACAAAAAATAGGCTACCTTTCGACTGGCGGCGGCGCAATGCTCGCTGCAATCAGCGGAAATGAATTACCCGGATTAAAGGCGCTAAACGATCGGACAAAAACTCAGTAAACTAAGACCATCTACCAAATGCTCATCAAGGTTCACATCAAGATTCAATGATTTTTCGTAAATAAGTAACCCATGGTTATCATGTTTCATATTCCAGCTACAATATGAAGGGCTTTTTATGCCAAGCTGATGAGCAATTTCGGCGAGCGCTTCTGTCTCTGAACGACTACCATATTTAATGCTTGGATGGGCCAATTCGCTCACAGCACCATGAAAAGGAGACTGGGAAATCTGAGTGGCAAAGGCATCAGCGTCTTGCCAAATATCATTGTTCACTGATAACTCTGGGCGGGCACAACCGGCAACGCCTTTAAGGCAATTAAAATCAGGGTTATCTACAAAATAGGCTGCTCGTTCAAGATCAAAACAGTTCTTGTGGCACAGTTCATATAAAACAAAAGCCGCCACTTTATCATCACCATGTACCGTCACCATTTTTCGAGGCAACCGGCTCAATATCGCAAGAATTTGCGCTTGTCGATCTTGGTTATTGATGTGCTCCATACTCGCCTTTCTTCTCATGAAAACTTCATACTTTTTAACACTGATACTCGAACCCTTTTCATAATGAAGATACTCCAGGAGACAACCAACATCAATAGCCCATAAAAAATAGCCCAATCTTGTCAAGAAATGTTTGATTCCCCCCTGCACAAAGCTTTGGTTTTGTGTATCCTTAGAACCATCACTAGTATGTATGTAATTTTGGAGAGTTTCATAATGACTATTAGATATAGTGTACTATTGAATGCCCTTATCTTAGTATTGACCGGCACCCCTGCGTGTTGGGCTCAGCGCAGTATTCATCGTGCATCAAACCAAGAGCTGCCTACCATTACAACCAACTGGCTTGGCAGCAAAAAACAATATACCTCGCGCAATTCACACTATGAAGAATATCCCATCTTTAAAGTCTTCAACACCGCTGAACTTGATAAAGACCTTCTCCCCAAAGGAGCTATTACCTTTCGTGCCAATACTGAAAAATCAGTCACCGGTAGTCAACTGAGTACCCTTATTGAGGAACTTATTAAAGAAGTGCACCTGAAAAAACGTGAATATAAACAGTTTATTATTCTTTCGAAAAAAAATTTCAATAGACACCGCTCCTGCGGCCTCTTAATTGTAAAATGTAAAAAGTATCCCTTTATCGTAAAACTTTTTATAGAAACCCCACAAACTTTTATCAATTCTCATTGCAAGGGGCTTGATAATATGTGGTTTTTTCCCATGAGCGGCGGCGTCAATAGACATATTTCTGGGCTTACGCGTGTTAAAAATGCGCGTGCCATTCAAAAACGCATCCAAGAAGATCCCTACTGGGCAACTCGTGTTCAAACACCACGAAAATGGTTCTGGCTCCCTCAACAAACTCCCTGGATAGAAATCACCGGAACCAATATCGGCGGTAAAAAAAGTGTCTATACCCGTATCCCGGGAACCTATGCCGTTGTTGCCGATGCGATTAACGCAGAAAGACAGTTGTCTATGCTCAGCGCAAGCAGTGAAGATTACCGCATGGCCATGGCTCTGTGCAACCATCTCGAAATGCGCCAAGATCCCCATGTGGATAATTTTATCATCGAAAAAGAGACAAAAAAAATTGTTATCATAGACACTGAGAATTTTTCTTCTACGGTCGGCATAAAAAAAGTAGTGACGTTTCCCAGCTACTATGCATGGTACCGTTACTTGGCCAACAAATGCATAAAACAATGGTTTTTTAGAACAAAAGACGAACGGCTGCTCGCGCAAAAAACAACAAACGAACTTGCCATGAGTCAGCTTGGGCTAACATAAAAAAGCGTAGGGATAAAAATTATCGCGATAATTCATCTTCTATTTTTTTGATACGTACTTGCAGGTCAGTCTGTTTTTTCAGGATTTGCTCGATTTTCTCAATAGCATGTAATACGGTTGAATGGTCGCGACCACCAAAAAAGACACCGATATCTCGCAATGATTTATTAGTCAGTCGCTTCATCAAAAACATAGCCAGCTGACGTACAAAAACAAGATCTTTGTCTCGCCCTTTAGACTGCAGTTGCTTAAAGTCATAGCCATAGTGTTTATGTACTAAAGAAACAACTCTCTCGAGATCAATCGCCGGACGTTCGGGAGCATCGGCACGCTGCAATACCCGTTGTGCCAATTCCAGAGAAAGTTCTTGCTTGGTCAATGAAGCAAACGCCATTACCCGAATCAAAGCTCCCTCTAATTCTCTAATATTGGCGATCGCGCGAGATGCTATAAAATGGGCAATATCATCAGCTAACACAACGGTGTGGCTCGCTGCTTTTCTTTTTAATATAGCAATCTTGGTCTCAATATCAGGCATATAAATATCGGCAACCAACCCCCAGGCAAGCCGCGAGCGCAAGCGCTCGGCAATTCCCTGCATATCTTGTGGCACCGTATCACTGGAAAAGACAATCTGTTTATGCGCATCATACAGAACATTAAAAATATGGAAAAAAGCTTCTTGGGTTCCCTCTTTATGCGAAATAAATTGCACATCATCAATAAGGAGCACATCCACATTTTTATATTTTTCTTGAAACCGTTCTACCTTATCAAAACGAATGGAACTAATAAATTCCGTTACAAACCGATCCGCCGTTTGATACAAAACCGTTGCTCCCTTATTTTGATCTTGAATACCATTACCAATCGCATGCAACAAATGTGTTTTTCCCAAACCTGAGCCACCATACATAAATAACGGATTATACAAACGCCCCGGTTTTTCGGTTATGGCATGTGCAGCAGCATACGCAAGCGAATTGCTCGGCCCCACCACGAAATTTTCAAAAATATAACTTTTATTAATGGTACTCTGTTTTTTGGGAGAACTTATTCTCACAAGCCCGGCACGTCTTTTTTGTACTGCTACTTGCGCCGGCACCATGCGCATTTCTTGCGTAGGCGCAACAACCAAATCAGCCCGCTCTTGCACCGCATTCAAGAAAGAAACACTCGGATTCTCAACATGGAGTAACCGTCCCAAATGAGTAGATAAAAGAGCGTGATAATTCTTTTGAATCCAGTCACGTACAAATTGATTCGGTGCCTGCAAATAGATGATTTTCTTCTCGGCATCCCATTGCGCAAAGCTGACAGCTTTAAACCAGGTCTCAACAACCCGGATGCCTACCTCTTCTTTGGCAATTTTCAGAAATTCATCCCAAATAGTATGTACCACGTCCATCACCCGTCTACCAATACGACACACTCATCATGTCATTAAACGCAAAAAAAGAATTTGCGTGCACGCGCAAAAAAAGTACACGCGGTCTCAATCAATATCTATTGTATAAAAACGTATAAGAAAGTATCTCCACCGTACCATAACTCTATCAAATCAGAAATGGTTCGAAAAGTATAACACTTTTTTGGCTGCAGAGCGCGAAAAATAATGGACAATTTTGCGTTATGGTTGCTCCTTTCTTGCAATTAAAGTCAATTTATTGATGGCATCCTGCATCCATACGCGTGTACACTTGCAAAAAGTCTATTGCCTGTACTAACGTAATAAAAGGAAATGCTTGCTCTTTTTCTCTTTTAAGAAAGTCGCTTTTATGCGCTATCATAATAATAGACTCAGCGCACTCTCGCTCATTATTATTTTTTTTTCTTCTCTTCATGCAATAAGCATAACCGAGCTTACCGATGAAGAATTGGTAGGGCAACTTTTAATGGTCAGTGTTAACGCTGAAGAAATTAATGAAACAACACACACACTTATTAATGAGCTTCACGTTGGTGGTATCATCTATTATGCCTTTTACAATAGACTTCACTCAGCCGAACAAGTAACCAAGTTAAGCGCTGGGCTCCAAGCTCTAGCCGCGCACACAAGAACAAAGATACCTCTTATCATAGCCATCGATCATGAAGGTGGCCGCGTCCACCGCTTTGAAAAAGATCTAACGAAGTTCCCTCCGGCATTTGCCTATGGCATCATCAACGATGCCACACTTACCAAACAATGCGCTCAAGCCATGGGTGACGAATTACGCGCGATTGGCATTACTATGGACTTGGCACCGGTGGTTGATGTCATGAGCAACCCAAACAATCCCATCATCGGCACCCGTGCCTTTGGCACCACGCCCGAATCAGTAATCACTCATGCAGGCGCATATATTGAAGGACTCCATGACGCAGGCATAGCTACAAGCATTAAGCACTTTCCTGGGCATGGGGATACCGCTACCGATTCTCATGTGACAGTACCAATCATACATAAAAGTATCGTTGAACTTAATTCATGCGAACTTGCACCCTTTTACGCACTCGCCAATAAAACAGACAGCATCATGTCCGCCCATCTGCTTATTCCAGAACTTGATAAAAATACCTGTTCAACTCTTTCAGCGCAAACCTTGGCTCTCTTGCGTACACAGGCTGGATTTAAAGGCATTATTATCTCTGATTCCCTTGTCATGCAGGGTGTTCTTGGATATACGCATAACAGCGTAGCTCAAGCGGCATGCGCTGCCTCTAAAGCCGGTTGTGATATACTCCTTATTGGCGGCCGTTGCCTTGTAGGTTCAACGCTGCATGAGCCTACGGTTGATACTATCCGTGAAGTACACAAAACATTGGTAGATGCATTAAAAAGCGGCGATCTACCAAGGGAAAATATAGAGGCTTCAGTTGCACGCATTCTCGCTTTAAAACAAGTCTATGGCATGGTTAAACCAGAACCCGTACAGTATGCGGAACATAGCAGGCTCGCCTGCATGGTTGCACAAAAAGCTCAAACAAAACTCACCGCCACTCATGACAGCTTTGGGTTAAGCGAAGCAGTCCACGAAACATTTTCAAAACAGCTCTCAGCCCTGGCTGCCCAAAACAACTGACAAAAAAGACATTACAGAAAAAACGAACTAATTTCTTACGCTATTTCTCGCAGATACGCGAGAATGCCATTACAAATACCATTAGCCAGCGCTTGCTGGTAAGATTTGGTACGCAGCAATAGCGCTTCATGTTTATTTGATAAAAAACCAACTTCAACCAATGCGGCGGGCAACTGTGTGCCCAATAAAATCTGCGCTACTGCCTGCTTAACTTGCCGATCGCAGGTAGCCCCATTCTTTTTTTGTGTGCAGGAAAGCACATTGTTCTGTACCTGCTGCGCCAAAAGTTTACTATTCATATACCGATCATCTAACAGACGGCTGACGCACTGGGCAAATTTTTTATCTGGTTCGTCAGCCAAGGGAAAAAAAAGAGAACGTTCCAAACAAAAAGTTTCCACACCTCGTGCCGCCTCATTTTTTGCCATATTCGCATGAATTGACACCAATAAATCAGCCTCATCAGCGACACTATTGGCAAATGAGGTGCGTATGTCAATAGGAACGGCCGTATCACGATCACGCGTTAAAAAAACCGTAATCCCTTGATGCTCGAGTAATTGCGCAAGGCGTAACCCCACCGATAAAGCCACCTCTTTTTCCTGAAGCTGTCCATAGCCAACCGCCCCCGTATCCTTACCCCCATGGCCACAATCAACAATCACTCCATACTTTTTTTTTTCATTAGCTGCACGACGCAACAGCGGTACCTGCGCGCCGGTAATAAGTTTCTTTTTAAGCTCTTTGTTATAAAAAATAACTTCAACTGCTTTATTTAATTGTATAGAGTCAAAAAATTGATCTGCAACCTCTATTTTTTCAGGGTCATACGTAATCGTTACGCGCACACCTTCAATCGGCTTTTGCACTACCGCAATTTGCACACTATACCAAGCAGTACGCACCCGACTTATACGATCTATTGTTTTGAGAACTTCAGAGCCAAGTACTTTCGTTTGTGGAAAAAAATAACTTTTTTGGCTCTTATGCGCAGATGGTGCTTCGGTTAAAGGCAACAAAGTAAAGTCTGCGCTATCAGAAAAATAGAGTACCAGCTTACCCAGTTCTAACGAATTCTCTATCTTTGGCCCTTGATGCAAAAAAGCATCTTTGAGCGCATTTTCAGCCGATGGACGACCAATACCCGTACAAACCCAGGCATACGCCAGGATCACTACGCCTCGTTTTGTTATCATAGTAATTCCCCCTTTTGTTCCCCCCGTATTTCACTCTCTTTTTTTACAGCACCTTTTTGCACTGGGCTCTGCATCTGTATTAGTTTGTCAGTTCAAGCACATACGACAAGCGCCGCGAACGCTCCCAAGCAGCTAAAAAATCCCGTATTGCATAGGTCCGCGCCACCTGAGAAGCTTTTTTTGCAGCCGGATCATGACAAATGACTTCTCTTTTGCGTGCGTCCCAACCGACAACCACCATAAGATGACCACTTTCATAAATTTTGGGCGCGCCACCCAACCAGCCACGCACACTCACAATCACCGGCATCTTACGCTGCAAATTCGCATGCAACTGCGCAAACGAATTAAGACGACAGGCAG
Source organism: bacterium (assembly GCA_021777215.1). Classification (GTDB taxonomy): domain Bacteria; phylum Babelota; class Babeliae; order Babelales; family Vermiphilaceae; genus JAJYDS01. The sequence goes on along the minus strand of JAJYDS010000007.1, from coordinate 13,284 downwards.
CGACACAGCCAGTGCCTGATACTAATTCATACAAATGAGCAGTGTTAAATGGCCAGCTGCCATATGCATTGAGCCCCGCATCAAAAACTTGTTCTGCCACCGTCGCAACCGCTGCTTTTTGGTCATTAACAAACCGCGCAAGCATGGTAACTGATGTCGGCGAGCATAGTGCTTCTTTTCGCGGATGATCAACCATAAATTGTGAAAGCTGTGGCACCCCCATCACGTGCACCGAGGGTAATGACAACAACTCCTGATTCACTTCATCTGGTTTGAAACGAGCATAATCTGAAGCACAGACTATAAGAGTTTTGAGCGAATCCAGGCAAGCACCCTCGTGCACATCAATACGTATACGAAAGGCATCTGCTAATTTCTCATTATTAAGTTCAAGCCGTACATGATAATAACTGGATAATAAGGACGTTTTTTGCAAATATGAGCGCTGCCGATCTCCCCAGTCCATCATGGTATGCCAAGGCCCCCACTCATTACTGTCCGCATCCCGTACCTGCGCACTAAACGTAAAGTAGCCCTTGGACGGACGAAGTGCATTCCACGAAAACATAAGCTGAGAAAAAGGAACAACAGCACTTGCTTCACGAGGCCACATGAGTGTTTTTTGTCCCGCCATCAGCTGAAATTCTTGTGGCGTAAAGCGCTTGCGGTATACGTGCACCCAGCGATCATCGTCAACAACGGCCCACAGACGCATGCCCTGACCAGAGAAACTTATTAGTAGAAAAAGGCCGTAGATAGATTGTCTTTTGTTCATGTTGTATCCCTAAAATCCCTCCGTTTTTTTCCCCTTACAGCACCACCTTATCACGCGCCACCTTTTTATTGCAATAATTTCAGAATGAAAATTAATTTTGCCGCGAACTCCTGCGGTTTATGAATAACAAGCGAGAATGTAATACTAAACTAGACTGAGCCAGAGCGCAACTCTACCGATTTTTTACGCAATGCACTACACTAAAATTATGCTTTACCAACAAACCCCTATTGGGAAGTACCCATTAAAAAAAGACTTACGGCATAAAGGAGACGTATGCTCAAAAAATACCTACGAATAAACACAATATTAGCCATTTTTATGATCTCAATTTCAAATGCACAGACACCAAGTACACCCTACGCCGCCTTCGTAACGGTCTCGATTGCCGAACTGGTCGGCGACCCTATGCAAAAACTCAAGCCCGGTATAAGTGCAGCACAAAGCTACAAAGAAATTCCGCTCGATCTGCCATTTGGCGAAAAAAAGACCAATCCATTTCCGCTGTGTCCTCGGGTACACCAACTTCTTTTCAATGAAAAAGTTATGGTGCTCGATGAACGGGGGGATGAAGCACGAGTCACTATTCCCAACCTTTTTTTCGTCATTGCAGGCCAAAAAACCCCGCAGTGCACCTATTGGATGCTCAAACAAAATCTCTTCCCACTTGCCGCGCTCGATCCTGAGATGCAAAACAAAATACCCAAAGCCATCTCATTTACCGACAAAAAAATAGATAACACACATACCATCTCATTAATTTACCCAGTTACCGATCCCGTTACCGGCCTCACCTTTTCAGCAGGAACTCGCTTTGTCTATGACCCAGTCCAAACAACCAAAAAAGACTATCTGGCCTACGCATATGATGCGCGCACGCTCAGTATGCAAAAAATAGGACTGCCCAAAAAATATTGCATGCCCTTAAGGACAACCGACAATGCACAAAAAATAAAACAGTTTGTCTCATTGCTCCATGCCTGGGCGCATTTAAAAAATGGTTCAATTGCGTATGTATGGGGAGGACGTAGTTTTACCACAAAAAAGAACTCCGTGCTGCTTCGCCAGATCACTAACGAACAAGAACAATACTGTATCCCTGATCAGCACCCAGGACCAAAGTCAGGATTCGATTGTACAAGCCTTGTGTCAACGGCAGCGCAATTGTGCGAAATTCCTTACTTTTTTAAAAATTCTACTACCGTAAGCTCCTCTCTACGCCCACTACAAAAAAACGAATCTCTTGAAAATGGAGATATAGTACTCATTACAAAACCCAATCATGTCATGGTTGTCAGTGACGTAAAAAAAAATAAATTAATCGAAGCACGCACGCTTGCTCATGGTTATGGCAAAGTACATGAGATTCCTATCGGCGAAGAATTTCAGGATATGAACACCTATACAGACTTACTGACCGCCTATCATCAGCAACAACCCGTTAACCGATTACGAAAAAATGGCTCAATTATTGCAAAAATTCAAATAAAGCTCTTTAAATTGGCATCTGTCTGGGAATAAAAAACTTCTTATAAAAGAGAGGCTCTTTTTCCCTTCTCGCGAAAAAGAGCCTAAAATCACTTTGTACACTCAAACACACTCTTTTTGCGCCTAGTGCTGTATAAAGACCTGCAATTGCATTGGCGCCTGATAGAGATAGACACGGTCATTACCCGCCTTCATATCATCAATAATTCGTTTAAGCGCTTCAAGACGAAGATATAATTTATATTCGCGCCAGTAAATGCGTGTTGCCTTACCATAATTCGGACGAAATACATGCCACCACTTGGTTTTACAGAGAGTGTTCATACGCACCTCAAGGCGTGCTTCTTGATCAGCATTCATACCTGCAAGCCCATAAGGATCTATACCTTCAGCAATACAGGCCTGCTTAATATCGGACAATAACCCAAATGGATCAAACAGATCTGGCCAAAAACGATAATAGGTGACATGCTTTTTCTCTAGAAAGAGCAGATCTTCTTTGAGCTCTTTTTTTCTAGATCAATCGCTTGAGCAACATGCCCCCAAGTTGGCTGCTCAATTACCTGCCCATTCAGATCAAAAATAACAATCTCTTTGTTCACAATCGCGCTGCACAGCTCACGCTTAACTGCTTCTCGGTTATCTAAAATAGCACGAGCCGTCGACCATTGAGTGCGCTTCCAATTATACAATTTAATCCGCGCGGCTTGTTCATTGTCGCCAAACAATACATGCTCGGTGCGTCCCTTGAACTGAATATGACGCAGTTCGGCATAGTTATACAAGGCCCGGCCAACGGCAGCACAGCCAGCCAATGCCGTTGCACTTGCCATAACCGCACCGCCCGTGGTGGCATGCACCATTACCGGGGTAACAAAACTCAAAGAAAATCCCATAAAAATAGCAACAATTTTTTGAGGAAAAACCATAAAAATTCCTACGCCTAAAAAGTATACCAACCCTACAAAAAATACGGCTTTTAAAAAAACCGCATAAAAAAGATGTCTCATTAGTATACAACCGACAGGAATAAGGAGTCAAAAAAGAGCTCCATTACCATAACAAGAGTCGCTCGAGAACTTATGCAGTCTCGAGCGACTCTTGTTATTTATAGCGCGTAGTTATACGCGCCTTGGCTGTGTAGCTTATCGACGTGGCAGGGGACGCGGCGCATAGGCCTCGACAAATCCTGCGGTATTACCAACCTGCTCGTGCAAGCACCCGCGAGCACCCGGCTGAGCCCAACGACCACATGCACAATATGCTGGCAATGGGGCACTCACGGTGTTGGCACCTAATTTCTTCACAAAGCGTTCAAGTTCTTCAAGTCTGCTTTGAAGCCCCTTGAGGTACCACCAAAGTTCAGCAGCGGTGCCAAAATTAGGCTTCAATGAGTACTGTATCAATCTACCCAGTAAAGATTTTGGTGCATAAAGCTCTTCTGGTAATCGACCCCGTAAGGCGCCATTTTGTGCCACGGTCCAGTAGTGAGCATCTTGGAATTCACCAGGAGTAATTTCAGTAACACCGGCGCTCTTACACAGAGCATTATAGCGGCGTTTAATACCAAAACCAGTATACAATGCCGGCCAAAAATCCATATAGGTAAGATATTTATCTTCTAAATAGAGGCGATCAGTTTTTATGGTAGTCAGTTCTTGCTCAATATAACGCAAGACATCGCGCCACGTTACCTGAGTATTGTGCGGATTTTCACCTGGCATCAGTTCATGCTCAAGCTCAAAGCTGCCATTTACTCCTGCAATATCCGTTTGAAGCTGAGTAATAACCGCTTGCTCATTCTCGCGCAAATTTTTTGAAGTTGGCCACTGATTTAATTCCCAGCGGAAAAACTGTGCCCCGTTAACTGGCGCGCGTTCTCCGGCTGACCATTTGCGCACAAGATCGTTAATTTCGATTCTATTATGCGCTATCCAACCGGCTGCAGTAGCGGCACCCAAAGCTGCTGTTTTATAGCTACCCAAGGTTGTCAAACTAGCAGCACCAGCTGCAACCGTCGCAGCCCCCACTAAACATTTATCTACCGTACCTCGCGCGGCAACACCGGCTGCAACATACCCCAGCGTACCGGCACCAGCCGCCGCAGCAACGTGTGCGCAGACGGTAGGAACTGCAGTAACAATTTTTTTATTCATTGTTTCACTAAAGGGCAACTTACCAGCCACCCGATCAACCAAAGTCGTTTTGGCAACCTGCGCAACAGGAGCCGCAGCGACAGCTGCCGTTACTGGTTGAACAATAGTCTTGGCTGTTTTTGTCTTGGCATAGGCTTGAACACCAAGCGCTCCCGCACCAGTGCCGGCCGTGCCGATACCCAAAGCTTTTCCCGCACGAATTGCCGCAGGTTTTGCCCATTGACCAAATTGCTGAGCTCGTTGCACACAGGCGGCCTTAGCTGCTTGCGCCATAGGGGTAATTGCCTGCTTTGCTGATTGCACCATTGGCTTAATTACCTGGGCTACACTCTCTACCAGAGGTACTGCAGGATGCACGGCATCTTGCATGGCAAAAACAGATGATTGTGAAACAAGAAGTACTACTGCAAAACTAACCGTATTACGAATGCTCTTCATAAGTTCCTCCATTAAAGAAACGGTTATCTAGAACAAAACAAAGCCCAAAACTTCGAGCTTCCCCTTAAGAATATCTAGCCAAACAGCTTTAGTCAAAAGCCCCCTCCCCAAAAGCAGCTCTAGATGCGCATATAATACAAACAGAAATTACAACGCAGGATACTGGTATAAAACTTAAAGATTTATATTTTCAAAAAGAATTATAAAAGCGCAGCGCATCTAAAAAACCAAGAGGGACACCAAAAAACCGGTGTCCCTCTTATCATCTTGGCCAAAGTAAAAAAACAATTGAACGTTCTTTACTTACGAAAAACCTGCCACTTTCACATAATCGCGATACACCTGCGCATCTTTTGTTTTTCAGTTGCTATTTTCATGACAAGAAGAACAGTGCCGGGCAACCAACTCTTGCGCTTCCTTAAAACTGTAATACTCAGCAAGCTCAACAAGAGAACTTTCACCAACATAATCAGAGACGCTCTCTGATGATTCATTGCATGCAGAAGGCTCGCAAGAACAATCACAGCAACAATGAGAAGATTTTTCAGCAGTCTTTTCATTTTTTAGCCAATAGCCACTGCATCCGGCAACGTCAACAGCAAGTCCTTTATCAAAAAGAACGTTAAGGATCGCTAGGGTTGCCGCTCTGTCTGCATCAGTAATATCTAAGGCTGAGTGATACAATACAAAAGGCAAGGCGTTTTCTGCATCAAATGTAAAGGCAACCAAACGCCCTTGCACTGTCTCAGTGCACCGATCAGCGTTTACCCATACCAATATATCATCAGTATAAAATTCAAGTTCATTTTTTTGAGCAGCTTCAAGAGCTTTACTATCACGTCGCGCAATACAGTCAAGCACCATAAGTTTTCGGACGTGTTTTTTTAACTGCTTCAACAGTTTTGCATCAGGCGATTGTTGTGCTTGTATGTTTGCTATGTGTGCTTTAACCACCGCTAACTCTTCCTGCGCACACTTAAAAAAGGCAGCCACATGATCCCGCGCAGCCTCTTTTTCGCTCATTGCAGCTGCTACATAAGCACAGCTCAAAATAGTTCCAACAAAAACAGTTGTCGTAAAAAAAGAATTTTTTGCACTCTTGAGAATTTTCATAAAGCATCCCCTCTAGCACGAATAAACACTATATCCCTTAACGTAGACAAAATGATTGTTCTTGTAAAAGGGGGCTCTAAAAGAACTTCAGATTGAATAGAATCGACCTGCTGCCAGAGCACCACTAAAGCTCAACTTCCAATCGCGTCAAACCCGTAATACGGCGCTGGGTAAAGCGCCAATAAAAGAGCGCCAATGCAAGTGCAAAATAACATCCATTGAGCGCAAAGCTTTTGAAGAGCAACTGCGTAACCGTATCTACCTGGCCACTGCGTCCTGCGCCAAGACAAGCAAACACATAACTCGTAGGTAGCCAGACTGCAATTTTTTGCAAAATGATGGGCAGATTTGCCACGGGGCAAAAAACACCACTAAATGGCGCTAAAAAATAGCCCGCTATCCATACGAAAGACTCCGCTCGGCGACCAAATGTCATCACAAGGGAAAGCACTAAGGTACCGAGCACACAGGCAGAACAGAGTAATGAAATAGCGGCAGGTATAATAACCCATCCGATTGAAAATACATTCACATCAAAGAGTAAAACAGCTGCCAACGCCGACATAAGAAAACCGAGCAAGCCGTTGACTATGCCCATGGTGACAAGAGCCACAAACCATTCAAAAAGCGCCAGGGGCGTCGTCATCATGCTTACAAAATTAACCGTATGGAGATCCCTCACAAATGAGACGGCAAATCCGATAGAACCGCGAGCAACTAAATACCACAGCGCCATATTGGTCGTCATATACTGCAAAGCATTTGGCTGCTTAAATGATGCTGCCAATAAACCAAAAGAAAAAAGATCAAAAAAGCACCAATACGAAACCATAAAAAGTTCAAACGCATTTTTTAATTCAAAAACATGACGCACAATTACCGCGGCACATCGCCTGATTGAAAATGTAATCATGTCATGCCCCTTTGCTCAAGGTTAGAAAGTAATCTTCCAACGTTGGTTTTTCTATCGCAATTTGCGTGTAGACAATCCCTTGGTGCGCAAGCCCTGATAAAAGATCGGCTATTTTTTGCTCCTCGACATTAACCACAACGCTCTGTCCTTCAACAGTATGCGTCAATGCTTGCTCCTTAAAGAAAGCTACCGCTCGCATCATGATATCACCACTGGCAATATACAACTGAAGCCGCACTACCCGTACCGAGGCAGCCAAAAGCTCCGGCGTATTATCGGCAATTATCCTGCCTCCTTTGAGAACCAGAATACGGTCACACAGATCCGCAACTTCGGCCATATTGTGGGAAGTGAACAACATCGAAACACCGCGCTGCTTATTTTGTTCTCGGATAAAATCACGAATATTATGGGCACTTTCTGGATCAAGTGCCGCCGTAGGTTCATCGAGCAACACAATCGAAGGGTCTACTAAAAACGTTCGTGCCAATAATACCGCTGTTGTCTGACCAGCCGAGAGGAATGAAACTTTACGATCAATAATATGCGTTAAATTAAAAGCCGCCAAAAACCGCTCATTAATTGCATGTACCAATCTCTTATAGGGAACATCGTAGAGCATGCCAAACATGATAAGACTTTGCCGTACCGTCAATGCGCTGGGCAAACGCATATAACTACTCGCATACGCAACAGGTCGCAACGCCTCTTTAGGATTAGCTGAAAGCTTTTTGCCAAAATAGCTTATGGAACCAGCAGTAGGCGTCAATGTGTTAAGCAACATCTGAATAGTCGTTGTTTTGCCCGCACCATTTGGCCCGAGCAGGCCCAGGATTTCTCTCTCCTTCAGATAAAACGAAATAGCATCAACGGCAGTGAATGATTGCTTGCCAAACCATAAAAATTTTGAGGACCCAAATTTTTTTGTCAGTTTTTCAACGACAAGCGGATGAGAATACATGCTGAACCTTACGAATTTTAATTGGTGCGCCCGACAGGATTCGAACCTGTGGCCTACAGATTAGGAATCTGTCGCTCTATCCGCCTGAGCTACGGGCGCAAAAAAAATGAGGCGCGACTGGCCCGTACTGGCTATATAACTCTGAATTTGTAAAAAAAGGTTGGCGCTAGCCAGGCGTAGCCGTAGTCTTACTACAACGCCTAACCCACGTAGGCGAAGACTGGTGCGCCTGGTAGGAGTCGAACCTACAACCTGCGGATCCGAAGTCCGACGCTCTATCCATTTGAGCTACAGGCGCATATCAAATATTCAGACATTCTTAGTTGTAACAAAAAAAAAGCCTTTTATCCAGGAAAATTGCCCCATTTTTTGTTTGACGGCAGGAAACAAATCTCCTAGAGTGTATTAACAAGAATAGGTACCACTACAGCGCCATTACCACACAGACGCTCAAGCAAGACAAAAGGAGTAGACCATGAGCCTCTTTAAATCGAAAAATTTTGCACGCGATTGTATCTTCTTAGCTCTCTTGTATTGGGCAGGAAAAACCATCATCGAACGCAACGGCATCATTTATAAAAGAGAGCTGTATAATCTGTATGATGTTCATGAAGTAGATCCAAATTTTCTCGTACAGGCTCGCGAATGCACAAGGCAAATCCAAACCACACTCACCCTTTTGTGGCCCGATGAACAAGACCAACAACTAAAACCAAAATTGATTGCGCTCGAAAAAAATGCGCAGGAGATAGCTGTCGCCTACGAGAAAAATTCGCCGGCACTCGTATTACTCGGCCCTATTGGCAGTGCCGCCACAGTACTCAAAGAAAAAGATCTTGAAAAAAAGCTGCTGGAAAATCTCAATGAAACGGGAGCCATTCTCGCAAACTTGGTTGAAAACAAACAACATATCGCCCTCAATTATGAACCAGCACGAGATATAAACGCGGCATTACACAATAATAAAACAGCGCTCAGGCAGCTTCAGCTCTAACACTTTTTGCGGGTATTGCATCTAAATTATGCACGTTGCTTTTTTATAAAATGAGCCAAAAACTCTTTATTCCCATCAGCGCCGGCAATCGGAGAATCGGTAACGCCGATGCATTCAAACCCGCGTGCCACAATTCCTTGCGTAACCGTATGCACTACCAGTTCGTGCACCCGTGGGTCTTTAATAATACCCCCACGGCCAACCTGCTCTTTGCCCGCCTCAAATTGAGGCTTTATAAGCGTAATAAGCGTGCCGCCTTCTTTGAGTATGCCCACAACAGCGTCCATAACTTTTAATAGAGAGATAAATGACAAATCGAGGGTTACCAGGTCAACCAATTCTCCCAAATCTTGGCTAGTAAGTGTACGTAGATTCGTGCGCTCTTTCACCACTACACGCGGATCATTTCTGATTTTTTCATGCACTTGGCCATAGCCCACATCAACGCCATATACTTTTTGTATGCCGCGCTGCAGCAGGCAATCAGTAAAACCGCCCGTAGAAAGCCCGGCATCAAGTGCTACCAAACCATGCACATCAATGGCAAAATGATCGAGCGCTTTCTCAAGCTTAAATCCCGCACGTCCGACAAATTTCGGTTCCTGCACACTCAATTGAATCTCAGCATCCGCCGGAATTGCTTGTCCCGCCTTGGTCACCACAGCCCCTGCCACGGTTACTCGTGCCTGCATAATCCAACTTTGTAATTGTTGCCGACTATACTGGGGATATCGTTCCTGTAGCAACAGATCAAGACGTTTTTTTTCTTTTGCCATAAGTCTCTTTTTCTTCTTTTTTCATCATTTTGACTAACTGAGCAACCAATGGCGACAATGGATATGAAAAATCGGTGCTCAAGCGCACTTCATCCTCAATCATGCGGCTGAGCGAGAAAACTGCAAACACATCTTGAGCCGTCTTTATGGTTAAATACCCGTTATGGGCACTCTTTCTCACCAACCGTCTAAAACTATCCAAAGTATGCGCCGGTTTACCATTCACTTGAGTAATTATATCACCAGGCGTCAGCGTACGCACCTGGTGTGCTAACGAACCAGGAAACACATGGGTTATGACTAAAGCTGCCTCCGTTTTGTTCTCCATTGCCTGGTATTTTACTAAATCCGGCGCATCGTCAAACAAATAGGGAATATGATTATCACTCAACTCCATAATCACGAGCCCCCCAATAACTTCGTGTTCTACTTCTTCGTAATCGGGGTACCGCATGCGAATAGGGTATGGCGGCATAATCTCAGCGGTAAACGTTATCTCCTTGCGCTCTCCCGCGCGATACACTATCAGCTGCACCGTTTCACCTACTTTTACCCGCGCTATAAGGTCATGAAAAGAGGTGCGATCGCTTCCCCATGGAGCAGCAGTATCCCCATAGGCATCAATAGCAAAACCATTAAAGGCATAGAGCATGTCCCCTTCTTGCACACCCGCTTTCTCCAGCGGTGATCCGGCAAAAACACGGCTAATATAAAGTCCTGTTGGCACCGGGTTACCCAAAAATTCTGCTTTTTCGTCACTGGCAAATATAAAACGGGCACCAAGAAGCGGACGCCGTACCAAGCGCTGCGTATATAAATCATCTAAAATTAAGCTTAATTCATTAACCGGAATCGCATACCCAACATTTTGCGCTTCAAAAAAACCGGCTATGGTGATACCTACAACCTGGCCATCTCTATTAATGAGCGGCCCGCCAGAACTTCCCGGATTAACCGGTGCCGTAATTTGAATAAATGATTGTCCGGTGCTGCTCTCGCGGCCACTGATTATACCGGTAGTACTTTTCAGACGGTACTGCCCAAGCGGGTAGCCGAGCACCAATACTGGATCAGTACGCCGCACTAAGTCCGAATTACCCAAAATAACTGAAGGAATTCCTCCCAATTGTGCTCGCACTCTGGCCAAGTCTTGCTCGCCAATACGTAAAAGCGCCATATCCCGCTCAGGACAAAAGCCTATAATCGTCACATGGATATTGTGTTGTCCAAGCGCCGGCAAATGGATCCAAACACGTTTTGCTTCATGCACTACATGCGCATTGGTGATAACATAGCCATCTTCATTTATGAGAAAACCACTCCCTCTATTTTCATGTTGCTCTTGTGTGCGATAGGGTTCTAGCCAATCAAATTCACTCACCTGCGCAAAGACCTGCACCACCGCATTACCCACCGCATCCTGAATTCCCGCCCAATCATCCGCTCGCTGCACCAACATCACTTCTTTTTTCATTGCTATATCCTACTTTTTTTAGAAACTAACACCCTCTGCGCCCTCAATACTATGCAACACGGCATAGCGCTCGCTGCATTAAGTTTGAAAAAAGAATAGCATAGTCTCGGGTGCGCCGCCCATACTTATTTTTTGCTCATTCCCAAAACGATCTGTTTTTAACCAAAAAAATCACACAAAAAAACAAAAAAAAGGCCCAGGTTTCACCCTGGGCTCAATAGAAATTACTATGGTGTACGTTAAGCTGCCACCTGAGCCGCCGACACAGAAACACCCGTTTGCGGCAACTCAATGCGTGGCGCCTGATTTTTCCCCGCAGCCACCAGCAGCTGCTTGCTCAGCTTGGAAATTGGATAATGATAATCACTCGATAGCTGTAGCTCTTCATCCAAAATCTTTTCCATCGGTACTGAAACAAACACATTGTCTGTCGCACGGGTCACATTATCAGAAGCTCGAATGGTCAAGTATCTATTGTGCGCAGTTTTGGTAATCACATTTCTAAAGTCAGCGAGCGTATTGACCACCGTATCATTCACTTCGTTAAGCGTGGCACCGATGGCAAGCGTACGTTCACGAGCAATTCGTGAGGTAGGGAAAATATGGGTTACGACCAATGCCGTCTGCCCCTGTTTTTTTAGTTCAGCAAAACGGGCAAGACCGGGTGCATTCGGCCCAAGAATATTGATATGATTGAGACTCAATTCCATAATTACCATGCCCCCAAACACTTCATAGTCAATCTCTTCATAACCAGGATATACACGACGGATAGCCGGCACTTCTCCTTGACCAAAAGTGACATTCACCGCCATACGTTTACCATGACGATAGACAACCATGCTCACTTTTTGGCCAATAGAAAGGCGGCCCACATAATCAATAAGAGAAATCTTATCTTCTGACCAATCAACCGTCATATCGCCAAAAATATCAATGCGATGCCCATTAATTTCATAAATCATATCGCCGGCCTTAATACCCGCATTGTAGAGCGTACTGCCATGTACCACTTCCACCACGTAACAACCCCCTGGCTGTGGATTGCCCAGATAATCCGTCAAGCTATCGGAGGCATTATTAAAAAGCACGCCCAAGAATGGTTTACGGAGCAGTTTTATTTTGGCCAAATCATCGCGCACGATTTTTAAATCATTAATCGGGATCATGTATCCCACATTTTGCGCGCCAGGAATAATAGCACTATTGATACCTATCACTTCTCCGTGGGTATTAAGCAAAGGCCCTCCTGAATTACCGGGATTAAGCGGCGCACTTATTTGAATAAAATGCTGTTCTTGACCGCTCACTACACCAGTCGTGCTTTTAAGGGACTGTTGCCCGAGTGGATAGCCAAGCGCCATCACTTCATCAGAACGCCGCACCGCATCAGAATCGCCCAACGGTAAATAAGGAATAGAGCCAAGCAGCGAACGCACCAACTCAAGACTGGCAGGCGTCAGGCGCAAGAGCGCCAAATCACGCTCAGGACTAATTCCCACAATCTCAACGTCAATAATACGTTTACCCAACGAAGGAATTTGAATCCAGACGGCTTTAGCCTGATCAACCACATGCGAATTAGTTATTAAATCACCCGTATCAGAAATAAAAAAACCTGAACCATACGCTGATGATTGTCCCGGCGTTTTATAGGGCTGCAAAAAATCAAATTCGGTAATTTGAGAGAATACTTGCACTACAGTGTCTTTTACTTTTTCTTGCACCGGACGCCAGAGTTGCTGAGCATTAGAGACCACCCGTTCAACTTGCGAATCAGCAACACTCATCTTGTCGCGCACCTCCAACTGTGCATCGCGCATTTTAAACAATTGATTTTCAAGCTCTTGTTGGCGTTGACTCAAGCGATAGACAAAAAAACTCGTACCCCCAGCCCCAACAAGAAGCCCAGCTCCCGCACAGGCACCTAACAATAACGATCGCGTATCTAAATTCATTGCAAGACCCTTCTTTTATCCTGTTTAAACTCACCAGAAAGCGCTAAACATGCTATTGCCTAGTGTAGCTCAATAAAAATTTTATACTAGAAGCTGACCTGGTTCAATACATTGACCTGGTTCAATACATTTGGGAAAAATTAGGCCCCGAATACAGAGCTATAGTATTGCAGAGGCGTCAGGTACTGTAAAGCTTGGTGGGGACGATAAGAATTGTACTTTTTAACATAGAGGTTAA
>JAJYDS010000043.1 GCA_021777215.1 bacterium | reverse complement strand
GAATGAAGAGGCAATTCGCAAATATGTTAGAAACCAACTTAGGGAAATGGATATTCAGGAAGAAAGAGTAATACAGCTCAAAGTGTTTTGAAGCTCGGTCGCTTGCGGCCGAGCATTTTCACAAAAACCGCAATTAGTTTAAATGTAAACGCCACAATAGAAATGTTTTTAAAATCTTGATTGACTTTTTGAGCATCAGTGGTTTAATAGTCAACAGCAGTGTTTTTAATTATTACTTATCTTTCATTAGGGGGAGCCGATGGCTTCATATCTTTTCACGTCAAAATCTAATTTTTTCACAATATCGCTTTCTTTGGTCCTACTGAGCAATATAGTGCCTGCACAAGCGGAAAGAATGTGTACATTTCCCGGGTTAGCAGGACATTACCCTATTAAATTTTTTTACATTTATAAGCAGCTTGCCGAGGTTAAGGATGCTATGAAAGATGGCAAGCCATTACCAAAAGCATTCAAAAATCGCTTGCTGATTTATGGTACTCCAGGCAATGGCAAAACAACAATTGCGCGTACGATAGCCAAAGAAGCTGGTTGCCATTTTGTATATTTACATGGCCCAGAGGTTGTAAACAAATACGTTGGCCAAGGTCCAGCAAACATAAAGGAAACTTTTGAAGAAGCGCGAGAATATTCAGAGTTGCATAATATTCCTGTTGTTATCGCGATTGATGAAATTGATGCGATAGCAGCCAATACCGAGGGCGAACAAAGAGCTGAACACAAGGCGGCAACTCAAGAATTGTGGACGCAACTGGATATGATGCAGGATGATCCACGGCTATTCTTTATGTGTATGACCAATACCGATGAGGTTAATGAGACGTTTAAAACACGGTTGGGTAATAACATAGTCGAGCTGAAAGCTCCTGATACCGACACAAGAAAGGCTGTGCTGCAGTTTTATAAACAAAAGCATACTGGTCAATCTTGGGAGCCAACATTACTACAAAAGTTGGTTGATAATACAAATAACACAAAAATTAGTATTCGTTTTTTGCAAGATTATGTTGAAGAAATTTATCAACTGGCAAAACACGAATACAATGGGGTAATAACAGAAAAACTAGCCCTGGAAACTCTTGCACAAATGAAAGCAAAATACATAGAAGGCTGGCTCAAATGGGCAAGAAATAAAACCTACAAATATGGAACTAATGTTTTGCAAACTGCTACATCAGCAAAAATATTGGTAGCCGGGCTTTTTTAATCTCAATTCACATCATTTTTTAAGCAAGCCTTGATCTAAGTTAATTTAATCTTAGGAAGCGTATGTTGGTATACAATTTTATATCAAAAATTTCTCTTCTTGTTTTTTTTCTTATGCCATTCAAGACTTATTCGATTTTACCTAGCCTTAGCCTTTTTACAGCGCCACGAGTATTTATTGCCCTCACAGGTGCTCAGGTGGTGATTAACAAAATTAAAGACGAAGAGCCAAAGAAAAAAGAATGCACTTTTCCGGGATTGGCCGGCACTTTTCCTATAAAGTTTCTTTATATTTTCAATCAACTAAAGGAAGTTCAAGTGGCGCAAGAAGCAGGTACAGATTTACCTCAAGGTCTTAATAATCGTTTACTAATTCATGGTGCTCCTGGAAACGGAAAAACAAAAATTGCTTGTACTTTGGCCGAAAAAGCAGGTTGTCATTTAGTATTTATAAAATGCCCAGAGATTATGGACAAGTATATGGGCCGAAGCGCAAAAAAAATAAAAAAGATATTTAAGAACATGCGCGAGCGTGCTGATGTTGATAAAAAAATAGTTTTACTCGTTATTGATGAAATTGATGTTATTGCAGCCCATACTGAGTCGGAACAAAGAACTGAACACAAGGCGGCATTGCAAGAACTATGGTCACAGTTAGATGATATACAAGATGACCCTCGCTTTTTTGTGATATGTACGACTAATGTTGAAAATTTATTAAATGAGGCATTCAAAACTCGATTTGGTAATAACATTGTAGAAATGCCAGCTCCAGATGAAACAAAGCGAAGAGAGGTTCTGCAGCTTTATATGAAGAAATGTACAGGTAAATTGTGGGATCCTTATTTACTGGAAAAATTGGTAAAAGCTTCAGATGATCCTAAAATTTGTGTGCGTCTTTTGAAAGACTATGTGCAGGAAATTCTTCAGGTGGCAAAGAATGAAAACAACGGTGTAATAACCGAAAAAATGGCGCTAGACGTTTTTAATGAGATGAAAGCAAAATACGTTGCAGATTTGATCAAATGGGCGGAGAGTTTTGCTACTCGAGAAAACTATCGTGATGTTGTGCAAGCGATTGGTTTGTTAAGAATCATTACTGGTTAGATATTCCGAATAACGTCAAGAGACTGTTCCTTTGCTAGATATTTTTATAAAAAATCTAATTTTGTGAAAAATAGGTCATGAAGATATTTAAAAAGTACCTCCGTGTTTTTGTATTTATTTTATTCACATGACCAGAAAACCCCAAGGCTTTCTAAGCCTGGGGATGAATGGTCATCATATGCTTGAGCAAAGCAAACGTTAGTTTGCGAAGCGA
>JAJYDS010000006.1 GCA_021777215.1 bacterium | reverse complement strand
GCGGCAACTAAGCTTAGTTGCCGCTCTCTCTTTTTGCAATATTTGTATTTTAAAATTATAAATCTTCCAGTGAAACTTCGACTTTCTCCTGTGCAGGAATAGAAATTTGTGGAGGAATGATTTCTGCCGGTTTTCCTGCTTCTGGTTTTTTATATCCGAGTGCTAGAGCGATCTGCTCTCCCGTAAATTTTGTTAAATCGATTTTGTCGAGCATTTCACCAAGTTTTCTTGTAGCCGTTATCTTTTTTTCTTGTAACTTTGTTGCACTAGGTGGTATTAAATCTAGAACTTGAAAGGCAAGCTTTCCAGTGATATCCAATCCTCCTTGAGCATTTCTTTGTAGTCTGCCAAATTGGTCTTTTTTTATTGAACCAATGGCCAGCTCAGAAATAGCGATTAATTTATTTAGTGCTGTGAGAAGAATTTCTCCGAATTTTGGACCCTTCTCTTTTTCAGAAAGTTTATTAGCTGCATCTATATCCTTAGCAAGTTGTTTTATGTCATCTGGAAGATTTTT
Source organism: bacterium (assembly GCA_021777215.1). Classification (GTDB taxonomy): domain Bacteria; phylum Babelota; class Babeliae; order Babelales; family Vermiphilaceae; genus JAJYDS01. The sequence goes on along the minus strand of JAJYDS010000006.1, from coordinate 55,171 downwards.
AAAATCATTCACAAGCTGTTTGCTTTCTTTTATAATGGCAGTAGATTGTTGAACAAATACCGCAGCGTCTCGAGGGTCAAATTTTTCAGACTTCATTATTGGGTTGTAGGATAAAAATACTAAACAACCACAATACAAGGTTATAACTTTTTTATTCATAATGATTTCCTTTTTTTTTATACCGTTTATTTTGCTGGTGTTTTAATTTCGGCCTTCTGTACTATTTTGTTGATAATAGAAATTATTTTTATTAAATTGTTTGTGGGTATAGTTATGTTTTTTTTGAATGATTCTTGAACCGGCTTGAGTTCATTTCTGAGTCCAAGAATTGTATAGGGAAGGCCCTCTGTGTTTGTGAACTCGTTCGCAAAAAATGGTAATAGTTGAGTGACTAATAGATTAAATGCGGCTTTATAACAGGCGAGCCGCGTTGTACCATTGCAATATGTTGCTGACTGACAAACTGGAGGTATTGTGGCAGTGTTGTTCTTGGCTTGAGCTTCTAATTTTTGTTCTCTTTCGTCCGATGTGCCGCCAGGCCTACAGGTTACTAATAAGGCTTGTAGTTTATTGACTGTTTTACCCGTTGAGGTCGTAACCTGAAAATTTTTATTCATTGCATCAAACCTCTCGGGGAACTTAGGTAAGCGATTAAAGAATAAATCGAATCCCTGAAAAAGTTGTTCTTGAGTGAATCCAACTTTTTGTAAAGCGGCTTTTACGATTTCGTTTCCCGCGAATTGCATCATCTCTGTGGTGGGAAGGCCCAGTTCTACTGCTAACTCATCTAAATCTTTTCGTGGTATACCAAAGGCCGTATCCTCAGCGGACACTTTTGCTGTGAATCCTGCTGTTAATAATAGGCTAAACGCTAACAGTATATTCTTTTTCATAACTACTCCTTTTATTTATATTATTTATACTCATCACCTGTTTCTACGCTCCTTACGTAGGTGGTTTCTTTTTGGTTTCCTTTTTATTCTTTTATTCTACTTTTTCCTTCTTCCTATACTTATTATTGTCATTTTATATTCAAATAATCAATATATATTTATTGATGAGGAGATTTTGCTGTGGTTTTGTTGTTTTTTCTTCTTCCTGCTCATTAGAATGTGGATAAAGGTGTCTGATGATAAAAGGAGTAGGTTGTTTATGAAGATTAAGAACTTTTACTTGGTAATATTTTTTGCTTCATGTAATTGCTTGGCTATGGATGAAGACGATTTTTTTGCCTCCGCAACTGAGCCGTTGCCAACTCCTCCGCCTCCAACTGTTCATAAGGCGCCTGATTATCAACCACCCGAACCATTGGTTATTCCTATTGATATTCCTGTTTTAGGTACAATGAATTTTACACAAACAGATAAAGGGTTTGACGGAGCTTTTGCTGAAAAAGATAAAAAATTTGCTTTTGGACCTCTCAGTATCGATGGTGTAAAAGCTCAAATAAATTTTGAGAATAATAAAAGTGTGGTAAGTCTGACTGGTCGGGCGACTCTATTTAGTAAAAAAGCCACGGTTGGGCTTAAAGAATATGATATGGATGCGGGCAAATATGTTCTTGGCCTCACCTATGATCAGGGTGATAAACCAAGATTAGAACTTATCCCAGGAGCCCCTTTTATCATCGACGCTACTGACGTCCAACTTCAGAAGGATAAACCGGTAGTTATATTGGCGTACACCAAAGTTGGCGATAAAAACCTGACGCTCACGCTGATCGTTCAAAAAAATCAGACCGATCTTACCGCCCAAGCTGATGCTCTTGGATTGGCGGACCTAATAATCTCTCTGAAAAATACTCCGTTATCCGATGTGCAGTTAACCAATATCTCTCTTTCTTTCCCTGATATGCTCAACAAATCAGGTGAAAAAGGCATTTCTGGCACTGCAACAGCCGGCATGCAAAAACCGATAATTCCGGGCGTGACTATGGCGGATATGACCTTCAGCTTCCAGGCTAAAAAAGATGGCAGCAACGACGGCACCCTTGCTATAAAAACCTGTTCTATCGAGAAGGTGGGGGGCGTTGCCAATGCCCAGATAACCATGGCCCTCAAACCAAAAACACCGCCCTATCTTTTATTTACTGGCGTGGCGACGGCAAATTTTATTGAGTTAGGGCAGATTCAGGCGCATATAAAAACCGAATTGAAGCAAGGTTTCGTTGCGGTGACCGGTACACTGGCGCAGCCCATTTCTTTTGCCGGACTTTCCATAACTAACGGCACGGTGACCTATGATGGGCAGGAGCGGCTTTTAACTATCGCGGGTATTGCACAAGTCTATGGGTATACAGGTAAATTTAGCTTCACTAAGTCTGCTGCAGGAGTTGTTCAAAGTACGGTGGCGATCGATGAAAAAGAAATTAAGCCGTTTGCAAAAATACCGGGCATTTCGGATCTTGCTCTCAACGCTCCCGTGGTAACCTTTATAAAAAATAATAAAACTGGTGATTATGATGCGGTGTTATCAGGAAAAATAAACGGTGATGCGATTACCATCTCGCGTACTCCAACCAGTATGTCCGCTACGGTAGACCGTGCAAAAATAAGCACGCTGTTCCCTCGTCTGCAAAAAACCGGTTTTGATTCTGAATGGACCGATATTGCTCTTACTATCAAAGATATCGATGGTGCAGGAAAGCAGCCAACGGTAACCATCTCTGGCGTTGCCAATTTGAGTGCTTTTGGTGCAGGCATGCAAGGAGGTTTTGATAAGGCTGTCGTAACGGTGACGCTTGATGAAAAGGCAGGAGATTCTCTCATTGCTTTAATAGCGCAGGTAACCGTGCCCGGGCTGGGTGCTATTTCTCAGGCAAAAATACATGCATTATTGGTGCCAAATCAACCAGCACAAATTACCTTTTCAGGTGAACTCACGCTCCATATCGCTGACATAGGTGATGTACGGGTGCTTATTGACAGCACACAGAAAGATGGTGCCTTTGCTATAGTTGGCACCCTTGCACAAACGTTTTCTTTTGCCGGTTTTACCATAACGCAAGGCCAGTTCAAATTTGATTCTAAAGATAATTCAATTCTTTTGTCCGGTATTACCGATGTGTATGGTGATAAAGGTAGCTTTATCTACAGTCGTTCTGCAGCGGGTGCCGTCAGTATTAAAATCGAGATTGATGCACGTGAGATTCATCCCTTTGCATTAGTGCCAGGATTACAAGAAGTTACTCTATCTTCGCCCGTGGTACTTATAAATAAAGATGTGCAGGGTAATTATCAAGCCACTTTAACCGGATCTATTAATGGCAATGCCGTACGTATATCTCGTTCACCAACAACAGTGTCTTGTAGCTTCGAGCGCGTTACGCTTGCTCAATTATTTTCTTTTGCAAAAATGGGTGAGCTTGCAGCTCTTGCCTTGAGCAATGCAACGCTTTCAATTGTAGATATGAATACGCCCGGTAAAACGCCAACTACAACGTTTTCAGGTACCATGCAAATGACCGGACCTTTTACCCAAGTTGCTGCGCTTACTAGTGTCAAAGAAGCTCTTTTTACCGGTGTTATTGGTAAAGGAGGAACTGATATTGCGTGTACCGTCCAAATTCCTGGCCAGATAGGAGTGGGAAATATTGCGCGCATTACTAATCTTGCACTCGTTTTTGCCGTATCTCCGCAAACAAAGCCTACCTACAATCTTAAAAATGAATTGTCTCTTTCTGTACCCGGTCAGGGACAGCCGCTTATTTTTGATACATTGTTGAACCTGTCTGGTGGTGTAGGAACTCTTGATGGTTCCATGCGCGGCTCTTGGTTGGACCCTCTGGGAATGAAAGGTTTAAAAATTAGCGATGCCACTATAAAGGCGAGCTATATCTTTGCTACCCATAAACTTTCCGATGTTTTTATTGAAGGTGATGTGAGCGCAAGTCCCGTTGCAGGCAAAGCTGGTGTGCAACTCAAGGGTGATCTTATGTCTGATCAGCATAGCTTTATCGTTACCTTGCCGTCCAAGCTTAAGATCGCATCTAAATTGCCGGGGCTAAAAGCACTTGATGGACTTACGCTCGAGGATGTACGCGTTATTTATTCTCTCTGGGATTATGATGACACTGAATTGAAATTGTCAGTAAAGAATGGCCTTAATTTTTCTGGTACCGTTGTCTTTGTTGGACCTCTTGCTCCGGTTGCGCAGCTGACAAAATTAAAACAGATTACTATTGCAGGCGCTATCCCCAAAACTGGTGTTGGTTCTCAATTTAGCGCGCAGCTTCCGGGAGAGTTTTCATTCGGGCCGCTGGGCAAAGCGACTGATTTGAGTCTGGTGATGGCTCTTGAAACTGCTGGGCCGGAAGTTGGTATCGCGGTGGGTAATCTTGCTCTGACCGTGCCTAATCTTACCTTGCCGCAGTTTTCGGCAAAACTTTTATTGGGTTCGACGATGGGAACTGTTGATGCACAGTTGAAAGAGCCAATAAAAGATCCTTTTGGTATCAAAGGACTTACCATTACTAATGTTGCCATTCAAAATACGAGCTTTACCTATTCAGCACCGCCGGTGATTACTCAATTTGGTATATCTGGAAGGGTGCAGCTCGGAAACAAATTTATTGATATTGCCGGTGCAAGTGAAGTTGGTAAACCGCTAACACTGGTGGGCCAACTGGGTGACCTTTCTTTAAAAGACGTTGTCTCCTTATGGCAAGGAATGCTGAAAGCTACAGGTGTTTCATTGGATGTAACTGCGATTGAAAAAGCAATTCCTGCTATCGGACTTAAGAATGCAAGTCTTTATCTGGTGCCACAGTCAACGACTATCGCAGGCCGAGCATTTGAAAAAGGCTTTTCCATTACTGCCGATGGAACAATTCTGGGTAAAAAAGCTTCTTTCTTGTTCCGTGAGACTGATGGTACTATTCAAGGCGATGCAACGATAGATTCTATTGATGCGGGTATTTTTAAATTGACCGGTGTGCCAGAGGGCAATAAGCAAACCAATCCTAGCGTACATATAGTGATGGGTAAAAAGAGCAAAAAACCCGCTGAATTATTCATTAATGGTAACGTTGAATTGAAAAAAATATTCGGCGGAATTCAGGCACGAACGCGAATAGATTTTGAACCACTAGATACAATGTCATTTATGATGCAGGCTCATCTATCGGACATTTTTGTTTTTGATGTGGAGGCAAGTGCCGGTGGAGCCCTGATGGGTGTTCCCACTGAATTTTCCATCAAAGCGGTTATGCAACAGCAGGCGCTTTCCAAGTTTACAGGCGCCTTATCGAATGGTATAAGAAATACGTTAGGCGATAAGAGCAAAGTACAAAAAAATGCTGTTGATGCTGCTAATGCATGTAAAGCTAAGTTTGGAGGATAATCGATGATATCAAAAAAAGGGATAGTTATTTTCGCCGTTTTTTTAAATGGGATAGTTTTTTTAGGTGGTAGATCCTATGCATGGTGGGGAAGTAGCGTTGTGCATACTGTTTCTCATACCGTTGAAAAAGGAACAAAGGAGGTAGGAAAGGCGGCACAGACGGCAGAAAAAACGGTGGAGAAAGGAGCTGCCCAAGCCGGTAAAGCAGTAGCAAAAACTACTACATCAGTTGCGGTGAATGTGGGCGGTAAGACTATTGGCGGTGCCATTGTTTCCGTCGGCGGTGCTGTAGGCGATGTTGCTGTTAAAGCGGGAAAAGGTGCTGGTCAGGTAGTAGTCACTGCTGGTAAGGGCGCAGCTGATGTTGCTCTTGATCCAGGTGCGGCAATAAAGCAGGGGGGCAATCTCATTATCAATGTTGGGGGCCAAGTGTTATCCGTTGCAGAAGATGCCGTTAATACTATTGCCGAGTGTGGGCAAGCAGCGGCATATGGCAGTGAACTTGTCGGGCTCACGGCATTACAGTCAGCGGCTGATGCAGTCGGCGGTGCTTTGGATAAAATTTTCAATATACAATCAGTTTCCCTTGAAGGAGATTCGGCGCAATTGCTTGCATCAGGAGACTTGCCTGAGTTTACTTTGAAGGGGAATTTATTGGGTAAATCAGTTACTTTTAAGGCAAAATTAAATCTAAATAACCCTACCGAGAGTGTTGAGAATATTGTTGACCAGATTGTTAAACTGTTATAGCCAAAGCATCAAATGCTGGTTTGAGCCTCGCATAAATATCGCGCAGGTCAAAGGATATTTGTTTGGTATCGGCGAGTGTTGGTAGAAAGTTTGTATCGCCATTCCAGCGAGGTAATATATGCATATGAATATGAGATGGAATTCCTGCGCCGGCGATTTTTCCTAAATTTATGCCGACATTAACGCCTTCAGCGTGCAGTTCTTTTTTTAAGATAGCTACACAACTGGATGTTAATTCTATGAGTTCGCCGCGCGAGGCTGGAGACAATTCTTCCAATGCCGCCAGGTGTTTGAGGGAGATGATAAGCAGATGCCCCGCATTATAGGGATATTTGTTGATCATAACGGCATGATGTTCGCCACGATACAAAATTAAATGATGTTCATCGTTATGTTCGGCTAGTTGTGTACAAAAAACACAGGTATCTGCTGTCGTATTTTCTTTTTTACCCTGATCAATTGAACCTGCATAGGGGCTGCGCCAAGGGGCATAGAGTTTTTTCATCGTGGTGAATTAGAGGCAATAAGAAAGCCAAGCTGCCACACAAGCAAGTCACGTCTTGCTTTATCAATTTGACCATCTTTTTTAGCGGTAATTTGTGAGAGTGCTATTTGTAGCGGAATATCAAAATCATTATTTCCTTTTTTAGCCGTTATCCAGCAGCGTCTATTGTCTTTGTTGATAAGCAGAAGTGCTGCTTCAAGAGTCTGTCCGCCAGATTGAACTTCTACGAAATCTCCACTTGTCATAATCTCAGGCGAAGCTTCGTGTTCGCTTTGCGAATCAGATGAGTATTCACTCATAGCAAAGCTATTTTGATAGTTGTTGAAGAAAGTTAACAAGCACAATAATACATACTCTGTTTTCATGGAATTCTCCTAAAAAATATAAAGAATTCTAGTACAGATGTATTGATTTGTAAATATCAACAAAAGTTTATGGGTGAGTATACGATTCTTTTCTAAGTAAGTACATCCAGGCAGTAAGCGCGAGAATAATGATGAGGGGCTCAACAGGCAGTCGCAAACGCGCGTAGCCAAAGCCGCCCGTCATAACGAGCGCCGCGCCAATCAAAAGGCCTGTTTTTAACCATAGACCGCCAAGCGCTTTGCATTGATCTGATACTTGGAATTTTTTAATTGTCGTACGCGCAATAAAAAGCCAAATGCCGGCAATAATTCCCATCCACAAAAAGAGTGCCCAGATAAATTCAAGCCAACAGAGTATTCTAACTACTAGTGGTGCTGGTTGTTTATACAGACATTCTGCTAAGCGTTCGCTTAAAAAAGCTTCTAAGGGATCAGATTTGAACGTGTTTTTTACAAATGCAATAAGTTGATAACTGTATAAATCAAAAGTACTTATGAATACTTCTTTAAACCATTCCATTGTGGCAAACCAAGGATGCGCGAGTACGATCGGCCAAGAAATAGCGCCAGCAAGAAGTTCCGGGATAGGAAGATTTTTTGTGTAGGGAGTTATGTTTGTTAATCCTTTATGTTGGATATCTTTTTGAATTTTATCTGAGAGTTGGTGTTGTAAATAACGCCATGTTTTTTCAAGAGGCAAGTGGTGAACATCGCGCAAAATGCGCGGTGCGGTAAATGCATTCAGATAGATACCAAACAGGGGGCAGAAAAAAATGTGGCCGGTTTTTTGGTAATTGCGTATATACCAAGGAGCTATGCTTGCAAAAAAAAGTCCAAGAAAAAGAGTGATCTTTTTAAGTTTTTGCATAAAACGATCTTGCGCACAGACAAGAAGAATGAATGCCGCTACAATAGCGACAAAAATTCCCATAGGCCGCATCCAGGTGCTTATGCAAAGAAATAATGCGGCAAGGGCAAGGTGTATAGAGGGGTGCTGAATTGCAGGGTTTTTTGGGAAACTGGTTTTTGTCAGCGCTTGGTAAAATGAAGTCTCTTCTTGTTGTTCGCCATAGGCGCGAAAACTTTTATAAAAAAAGAGCAAAAAGAGATAAAAGAAAATAAGAGCCAGGCCCTCGGTGAGTAGATAGGTACTTGCTAAGACAAGGCCCAGATGTATTACCGATAGCCAAGCAAGAATCCAGGCAATCGCATATGAGGCAGTGAGGGTGTATGCAAGAAAAAAAAGAACAAGAGGAATGAACGAGTTAATGAAAACTTGTCCCCAGATGGCTGCTTTTTGCGCGGGGCTGTTTGCAGAAAAAGCGCCGGGCTGTAGACCAAAAAAATGATAAAAAATGGATAGGTAGAGCGGATAGCCGGGCATACGCCAGTAGCGGGGCATTGGTTGATTAAGTACTATCGTGGCAGCATAGACGTGATAGTCATTTGAGTCGGGTTGGTGGTAGCGCTCTTCGTGTTGAATATAGATGAAAAAAACAGCGGCTCGCACGAACAGTGCGGCAAAAACGAGGAGCGATAGATTTTTTTTGTTTGGCGTATAAGTATTGAGTTGTGAGATAAAATTCATACTTCTCTCTTTGTTGGTCAGTTGTTTGATCTGTGCTATGGTTATGTGCGTATCTATACATACCATGAGCACAAAAAACACTCAAATGAGATAGCGCACCACGAGCCATTTGGTAGTTAATTACATTTTTGCACACACAAAAATTGTGGGGAGAGTTCTATGGCGCAAGAAAAAAAGGGACCGATTATATTGATTGTTGGCACGCGGCCAGAGGGTATAAAAATGGCGCCCGTGTATTGGGCGCTCAAAAAAACAAACCTGCCGGTTGTTCTTTGTTGTACCATGCAGCATGGTGAAATACTTATGTCCGTGCTCGATCTTTTTGGGTTGCGGCCAGATTATAATCTCGATGTGATGCGTCCTGGCCAAGATCTTTTTTATCTTACGCAGGCAATTTTACAAAAAACAAAAGAAGTTTTTATACGTGAAAAACCATCGTTAGTGGTGGTACAGGGTGATACGACTTCGGCGCTGGCAGCGGGTCTTGCGGCATTTTATTTGCGTATTCCTGTGGCGCATATCGAAGCAGGATTGCGCACCGATGATCTTTATTCTCCCTATCCGGAGGAGATGAATCGCCGTGTGTTAAGCGTGCTTGCCTCATATCACTTTGCGCCAACTGAACAAGCGGTTGCCCATTTGCATGCTAGCGGCGTGCCGGCTGATTCTATTTTTTGTGTGGGCAACACCGTAGTTGATGCATTGCGCAGCACGCTAGAAAAAATTGAAAAAGGGGCTATCTTGGTGTGGCCAAAGCTTCGTGAACGAATTGCTCAATGTGACTGTACCGGACAAAAATTGTTGGTGCTTACCGTGCATCGGCGGGAGTCATTCCAGGGAGGTATTGAAAGTGTTTTACGTGCGGTCAAACAGTTGCTTACGCACAATGCAGATTTGGTTTGTGTGTATCCATTTCATCCAAATCCACAGGTGCTTAGTGCTATTGAAGCGGTTGGTTTGGACGTAGTGCCAAACTGTTTTTTATGTGAACCTCTTGCTTATAGCGACTTAATTTATCTTCTGTCACATGCTGATTTGGTTATGACCGATTCTGGTGGTATTCAGGAAGAAGCAATTAGTCTGGCTAAACCTCTGCTGGTGCTCCGTGAAAAAACAGAACGTAGTGAGGGAATTGAAGCGGGGGTTGCTCATTTAGTGGGTACCGACGAAGAAAAAATTGTAATGATGGCACAACAATTATTAGAGCAAACTGGTAAAACGAGGGCGTCGGGTACGCATAATACACGAGCTCTTTACGGGGATGGATATGCAGCAGAGAAGATTGTTGCTGTTTTACAGGAACGCTTACCTGCGGTACAGTATTCTAATGAGGAACCTGTTATGAAAAAGAGTGAAAATCCGGTGCAAAAAAAGGATACGCAAGTGAAGAAAGTTTTAGTAGTTGGGCTTGGGTATATCGGATTGCCAACAGCGCTGGTATCGGTAGAACATGGCCTTCAGGTTGTCGGCGTGGATGTTGATGCTGAGCGCGTAGAAAAAATTAATGCCGGTGATCAGGTTATTTATGAACCTGAGGTGTTTGAAAAATTACAGCTGGCATTGCAATCGGGAAATTTTAAAGCGCAAACATATCCGGAAGCGGCTGATTACATTATTGTCGCGGTGCCTACGCCATGTCATGAAAAAAAAGCTGACATGTCATATGTCGTTGCTGCAACCGATTCTATTGCACTGGTAATCACGCTTGGTACCACTATTATTTTGGAATCGACTGTACCTGTTGGTGCCACACATGCTATGGCCCGTCAACTTGAGCAAAAAACTGGCATGCGGGTGGGGACGGATTTTTTTGTTGCTCATTGTCCTGAGCGGGTATTGCCAGGAAAAATTTTTCATGAGTTAATCGAAAATGATCGGGTGATTGGCGGAGTGACACAGGATTGTGCACAAAAAGCGCAAGAATTTTATGCACACTTTGTGCGGGGCGCCATGTATCAAACAAACGCTCAGGCCGCAGAGATGGTAAAATTAATTGAGAATAGTTCGCGCGATGTGCAAATCGCTTTTGCCAACCAAGTCGGGGCCATGGCATATGCTGCAGGGCTTGATCCATATGAAATTATTGAACTTGCCAACAAGCATCCTCGGGTTCAAATTTTAAAACCTTCATGCGGTGTGGGGGGTCACTGTATTGCCGTTGATCCATGGTTTTTGATAGAAACATTTCCGCAACAGACGCAGTTGTTACAAGCAGCGCGTGCGGTCAATGACCGTAAGCCACTCCAAGTAATTGCATCGCTTGAGATGGCTGTGGCTGCATGGAAAAAAGAGGGAGCAGGCCGTTGTACCGTGGCGGTTATGGGATTAACCTATAAAGCTGATGTCGATGATCTACGCGAATCGCCGGCCCTCTTTATCGCGCAACGTTTACAAGAACATCCTGACATTAAGGTACTTGTCTGTGAGCCGCACGTTAAGCGTGAAAAATTAGAGCCATTATTTGGTGCTGCGTTGACTGGGGCGACCGACGCGATTGAGCAGGCAGATATTGTGCTCTTTTTGGTGCCCCACACCAGATTTAAAGCTCTTGATAAAAAAGTGCTACAAAGGAAAAAAGTACTGGATGCTTGTGGATTACTTTATAAGAGTAAGCTTGCTGGAGACAAAGAGTCGCTTTTTTGGCCAGCACGGAGTGTGATGGATTTTTTTATTGTGAATCAAGATAATGACCACTGTTTGATGACTGATGATGATAAACTCCGGGAGGATCGTTCATGAGACAACTATTTTTAGATAAAGGTTTATTGCTAATCAAGAAAGTCGCTGAACCCGAGTTGGACGATCATTTGGTATTAATTTCGGTGCATTATTCTTGTATAGACGTGCAGATGGACATGGCACGTCTATCTGCAGCGCAGCCTGCGTTAATGAGTAATGTGCCTTATAAAATTAAAAAAGTACTCAGCTGTATTTCTTCCTGTGGTATTCAAACAACAAAAGGATTGCTCAAGCAAAAGTTGCAGGGAGACATTCAAACACTCGGGTATTCTTGCTCTGGGTGCGTCATTGCCACGGGAAAGAAAGTAACGCAGTTTCGTACCGGTGATCTTGTAGCCTGCGCAGATGTTTCTTGCGCACATCATGCCGATATTGTCTGTGTACCTGAACATTTAATTGTGAAAATAGCTCCTAATCAGATAAAAGCAGCGAGTATGACGGCGATTGGTGCAAGCGCTCTTCAAGGTGTGCGTCGTGCACAACTTTCATTGGGAGATATTGTTGCGGTCTTTGGGTTAGGTCTTGTTGGCCAATTGACAGCTCAACTGGCCAAAGCGGCTGGTTGTACGGTGTTGGTTGTTGATGAGCGCGCCGAACGTATTGCTCGCGCAAAAGAGTTAGGTGCTGATTATGGCTGTCTCATTTCTCAGACTACATTGCAGCAAGAGATTAGCTTGATCACGCAGCACGTTGGCGTTGATGTTGCATTTATTACCGGCTCATCAGAAAAAGAAAACGTACTCTTGCAGCCGCTTGCTGTTGATGCGGCGCGTGCGCAGGGTAAGGTCGTGATTATTGGTCAGGACAGTTGCACGATACAACGCCATGAAATACAAAAAAAAGATCTTGCCGTATTGCTTTCGCCCTATACACCAGGCAGACTGACCTGCGCGGCTCAATATTCACGCTATGGCAGTTGTGTTTCCTGGTCAGAGCAGCGCACCATGCAAGAATTTGTTCGTCTGCTTGAGTTAAAGAAGCTCTCTGTTGAGTCGTTAATTACCAAGGAAGTTTTATTTGATCAGGTTCCTGAGACGCAGGAGCACTTGAAAGATCCTCTTGCTCTGTGTACCGTGATATCCTATCAACCCGAGCAACACAAACAGGCAGCAGCTGAACATGGTGCAAAGGTAGATGCCAAATGCTGTGATCAAAAAACACTTTGTCGTTTCATTCCGGCGATAAAAAATAAAGAACAAAAAATTCGCGTGGGTATTATCGGCGCCGGTCGTTTTGCGCGGCTTAAGTTGATGCCACTGCTCACCGATATGCAAGATGTTTCTCTTAATGCGATTATTGATGCCGATCGTTCACGAGCGCTCACCTTAGCGCGAGTGCATGGTATTGATCAGGTGTTTTCTTCCGTAGACGATTTCTTTGCAAAAGAAAATGATTCTGTTGATGCTATTATTGTGGCGTCTCCCTATACTTTGCATGCTGATCAGGTTCTTAAAGCATTACAGCACGGCAAAGCAGTTTTTGCTAAACGACCATTAATCACTGATGCGGCCCAATTTGAACGGGTAAAAAAAGTGTTGGATGCACAGCCACAAGCACCGCTATGTGTTGGATACACCAGTTCATTTTCTCCCTTTATGCAGAAAATAAAAAAGAGTATCAAAGATCGCTATACGCCGTTGATGATCTCCTATCGCATGAATTCTTCGATTGTGCCGCAAGAATATTGGATTCACGCTGATTTTAGTGTGGGCAGAGTCGTGGGTCACGCCTGTATGATTATTGATCTTTTTTGCTATTTAACCGATGCCAAGCCCGTTGCTGTTTCGGTTGAAGCGTTGCACGCGGCTAAAGAAGATATTTTCCCTACGGATAATTTTTCTGTACAACTTAGTTTTGATGATGGTTCGGTCTGTTCGCTCGTGTACACGGCGTTAGGCCACCAAGATCTTGGCAAAGAACGCATGGAAGTCTTTTTTGATGGTAAATCAATCTTGATGAACAATTATCGTCAATTACATGGCTTTGGCTTGCCAACGCTGTTCAATGAGGTGGTTGCCGAGCCAGACAAGGGACACAAGGCTGCATTGCAGGCATTTTTTGATGCATTGCGCAAGCCTACATTTGTTGCACCAGTACCGTTTGATCGTTTGAAGTTGGTTTCAGAGCTTACTTTGTTGATTGATCGTTTGGTCTGTTCCGGCGGCGGCACAGCATCATTTGTACCGGCAAAAGCTGAGAGTGAGAAAGAGCTGTATAATGTGGCGCATGTTGCGCATGGACAAGAGCAGGAGTATCGCGAGTAAAGGAAGTGAGGCAATGTTTTCTGATAAAAAAAGAGGGTTCTTATTTTTTCTCGCTGCGTTATTATTTCTGGGTTTATCGGGGCTGCTTTACTATGCAGCCCCTCATCTACAAAGCCATTGTGATCGTGATTCAGCGGGTTACGACCGCATTGCGCGTAATTTCGTAGCAACCGGGCATCTTGCCGATCCGGTAGTGCGGGGCAGTGTTCCCATTCAACCGATTGGGTATCCTCTGTTTGTTGGCCTTATTTATACAATTTTTGGTTCTGACGTGCGTCCTATTATTTTTCTGCAGGTGTTACTGGCTCTTTTATGTACGTGTTTTATTTTTCTTATTGCCGGGCGTTTGTTTGGGGTTCAGGTTGCCGTGATTTCCCTTTTTTTGAGCGCGGCAAATTTGGGCTTTTTAGTCTATGCGCAGCTTTTGCTGGCTGAAACAGTAATGCTTACTTTTTTGCTTCTCTTTTTTGAACGACTTACGGCATTCATGTATGATCAGAAAACAATTCAGTTAGCGTATGCAGGGCTGGTGTTGGGGCTTTCAGTGCTTGTTAAACCCATGGCGCTTCTCTTTATTTTTTTGTTGCTGCCTTTTATTTGGTTTTGCCCATGTCGTACTGCCAGTCTGCGTCGCAGGTTGAGCTGCGTGAGCGTATTGCTGATTTCTTTTTATCTGCCACTGCTGGGCTATATGGGTTACAATTATCATGAGTATAGCTATTTTCGTTATGCGCCTATGACGAGTTTAAACATATATCAGTGCTATTTATCCAAAGTGATCGCGGCGGTGGAGAAGGTTCCAGTCGAACCGGTACGTACACAAACGCTTGCATTCACCGGCTTACATGGCTTTGATGAAGCAGGCTGGAATACGGGGCGCCAGCTGTTTGCCATCTATGCGCAAAAACATCCGTTAGTGTTTGCAAAAGTGTGGGCTACCAATGTACTTAAAACTATTTTCGGTTTATATGCCACGCAACTCAAACTATTTTTTAACCCCGCTCTTGTGGGTGGTTCACATTCTTTTTTCAAAACCTCAGGAACGTTCTGTGACCGTTGTGTGACCTATATTGTTGGCGGGAGCCCTAACCCGATTGTGGTGGGTGTGGCTATGTTTGAGTTTTTTTGGAATTTGGTGCGCTGGTTATTGGTGTTTTATGCGCTTATTCTTTTAGTTCGTAGAAGTTTCTGGTGCCTGCTATATTTATTTGGTGCATACACCTTTCAATGCGCTTTTGTGACGGGTATTGATGGTTGTTGTAGATATCGCATGACATTTGAACCAATTTTGATTATGTTAGCGGCAATCGGTATCTATGCGCTGTATTGTTACTGGTCGAAAAAAGAGTGTCGCCTATGAAAGGGAAGTATAATGAAACGCATTTTGTTGATGGGTGCTTTTGGTGCCGCCCTTTTTTCACATGCTTCAGAACCCATGTCTGATATCTATTTTGTTATTCTTGCTGGCGGTAGTGGTGAGCGCTTATGGCCGCTCAGCACGCACAGCAAGCCAAAACAGTTATTAGTGGCTGGCCAACAATATACGTTGTTAGAACAGGCTATAAATCGCGTAAAAATGCTCGCACCGCAAGAAAATATTTGGATTAGTACCACGCGTCAACATGAAGATTCTATTAAAAAAGCAGTGGGGAACAAAGTGGGCATGGTGCTTGCCGAACCTGGTTCGCGTGATACGGGGCCAGCAATCTTATTAAACTGTTTTGAGATCTATAAAAAAAATCCTGCAGCATTGGTCGTTTTTGTGCCGGCAGACCCTTTTATTCCAGAAAGTGACAATGGTGCCTTTGCGCATTCTTTAGAGACAGCGCTTACGTTTGCGCGTGAGCATGATCATATTACGTTATTAGGCGTTAAACCTACCTACCCAGCAACTGGGTATGGTTACATAGAATATGAAGCCGCGGATAGTGCTATTGTGCAGCCGCGGCAAGTAAAACGGTTTAGAGAAAAACCATCGTCTGATGTTGCACAACAATATTTGGAAAAGGGTACGATGCTATGGAATATTGGCATGTTTTGTGCAAAAGTGTCTGTTTTTATGCATGAATTTGATAAATCAGCACCAGAAATGTTCCAGGGAATGGTTCGCTATACCGAGGGGAAAGCGCCTTTTGATCAAGTAAAAGCAGAATCAATAGACTATGCGGTTATGGAAAAGAGTAAAAATATTTCTGTGTTGCCCGTTACTTTTTCTTGGTGCGATGTAGGAAATTTGGAGATTTTTCTAACGATAAAAGAGCAACAGGGTGTGCATGAGCAGCATTGCATTACGGTACAGTCTAAAAATAATTTGATTGATGTACCCGGTAAATTAGTTGCCCTTATCGGTATTGATGATCTGTGCGTGGTGGAGACAGAGCATGCATTGTTAATTACCAAGCGGGGTGAAGCAGAAAAGGTGCGGGCGGTCGTCAAACAGCTCAAACAGAGTTCGCGCACTAATTACATATAAAGTGAGTGGGTAATGAAGAAGGCATTAATTACGGGAATTACCGGGCAAGACGGTGCCTATCTGGCTGAGTTTTTGCTCGATAAAGGCTATGAGGTGCATGGTATTAAACGCCGTTCTTCGTCGTTTAACACCATGCGTATTGATCACCTCTATCATGAGCAGGAGTTCCGCGAACAAAAAAACTTTTTTTTACACTACGGCGACCTGACTGATGCGACCAATCTTATTCGTATTATTCAGCAAGTGCATCCTGATGAGATTTATAATCTTGGGGCGCAAAGCCATGTGGCGGTTTCATTTGAGACTCCTGAGTATACCGCGCAAGCCGATGCACTAGGTGCGTTGCGTTTACTAGAAGCGGTACGCATTTTGGGGCTTACCCAGTCAGTGCGTTTTTATCAAGCTTCTACGAGTGAATTGTTCGGTAATGCCTCGCAGATTCCGCAATCAGAAAATACGCCCTTTGCGCCAAGTTCTCCCTATGCGGCAGCAAAAGCGTATGCATATTGGATTACTGCCAATTATCGCGCTGCCTATAATTTATTTGCCTGTAACGGTATTTTGTTTAACCATGAATCACCGTTACGCGGTGAAACGTTTGTTACCAGAAAAATTACGCGCGCTGTTGCGCAAGTCTACTATGGTCGTGAAGAAGTGTTGTTGTTGGGTAATCTTGATGCACGGCGTGACTGGGGATATGCCAAGGATTATGTGGTGGCCATGTGGTTGATGCTTCAGCAAGAGAGTCCCGATGATTATGTGATTGCTACTGGGCAGATGTTCTGCGTGCGTGATTTTGTCTGTGCTGCGTTTGCGCAGATTGGTATCTCAATACTCTGGCAGGGTGAGGGTACCGATGAGCAGGGGGTTGACGAACGGACAGGAAAAGTTTATGTTCGCGTCGATCAGCGGTATGTACGGCCAACTGAGGTGCACACATTGCTGGGGGATGCGACTAAAGCGCGGGCACTGCTTGGCTGGGAGCCGACATTAGATTTTTATGGATTAGTGCAGTTAATGGTGCAAGAAGATATTAAATTGCTGGCGCCTCACGCTGCAGCTTTGTATCAGTCACCAGATAAAAATTTTAACCAAAAAAAAGGGGAGTTGTGGTGAAAAAAAGAGGATTCAGTCTGGGGGTATTGTGTGCGACCCTGGTAGGGAGTGCGACTATGGCGCAAGAGCAAATAGTTATGAATCGGGATGCAAAAGTCTATGTGGCGGGGCACAAGGGGTTGGTCGGTTCGGCGATTGTGCGTCGTTTGCAGCGTGAGGGTTATACGAATTTATTAGTGCGTACTTCTGGTGAGCTTGATTTGCGTGATCAAAAAGCGGTGAATGCTTTTTTTGAGCACGAGCACCCTGAATTTGTTTTTCTTTCCGCAGCACGCGTGGGCGGTATTAAAGCAAATTGGGAACAACCGGCGCAGTTTATTTATGACAATCTGTTGATCAGCGCAAACATCATTCATGCTTCGTATGTGTACGGGGTGAAAAAATTACTCTTTTTGGGGTCATCATGTATTTATCCTCGAGAGTGCCCTCAGCCGATTAAAGAAGAGTATCTGCTTACCGGTCCGCTTGAAATAACCAATGATGCCTATGCGGTTGCCAAGATTGCTGGCATTAAAATGTGTCAATCATATAATCGCCAATACGGCACCAATTTTATTTCTTGTATGCCCACAAACCTGTATGGTCCGTATGACAATTTTGACCTAAACTCCTCTCATGTGCTTCCTGCATTAATTGCGAAATTTCATGCTGCCAAACGTGATAGTAAAAGCGAAGTGGTGATTTGGGGAAGTGGAAAGCCATATCGTGAGTTTCTTTACGTCGATGATCTTGCTGAGGCAGTGTTTCATTTGATGCGCACGTATTCGGGTTCGGAAATTGTTAACATCGGTACCGGGCGCGATACTACCATTCTAGATGCTGCCAAAATAATTCAAGAAGTTGTTGGATTTAAGGGTGCCTTAACTTTTGATACAACAAAGCCCGATGGTACACCGCGTAAATTGCTTAATGTTAACCGCCTGAAAAATCTTGGCTGGCAAGCACCAACTGAGCTGCGCGAGGGCATTGAAAAAACGTATGCCTGGTGCCTGCAGAATAACGCTTTTGATAAATAATTTCTAAAAAAGGAGAAGTAGCATGTGTAAAAATCAATTTTTGAAAACGAGTCTGCTGATGATCAGTGTGCTTTTTTTTGCTCCCGTCGTGTGCGCGAGTTTAAAAATAACCCGAGCGCGGACACTGCCGGATACCGGCACTGCTGGCGACATGCTCCCTGAAAAAAAGGTACGAAAAAAAGCACTTATTTTTGGTGTCACCGGGCAAGATGGTGCATATCTGGCTGAATTTTTACTAGAAAAAGGGTACGAAGTACATGGTGTCAAGCGCCGTGCTTCACTGCTTAATACTGGCCGTATCGATCATATATATGGCATGCCGCATTTGGAAGCAGATAAACTATTCAAACTTCATTATGGCGATGTGACTGATGCGGCAAATACGATTAATATAATTAATATGGTGCAGCCTGATGAAATTTATAATTTAGCTGCGCAGAGCCATGTGCGTGTATCGTTTGATATGCCTGAATACACCGGCCAAGTTGATGGCCTTGGTACCTTGCGTATTCTCGAAGCAATTCGCATGCTTGGTCTTTCTAAAAAAACTAAATTTTACCAAGCTTCTACGAGTGAGCTTTTTGGTAAAGTGGTAGAGACGCCACAAAAAGAGACCACGCCCTTTTATCCTCGGTCTCCGTATGCCTGTGCCAAGATTTATGGTTACTGGATTACCCGCAACTATCGCGAAGCTTACGGCATTTTTGCCTGCAACGGTATCCTCTTTAACCATGAATCGCCAATACGGGGCGAGACGTTTGTAACGCGTAAGATTGCTCGTGCGGTGGCACATATTAAATATGCGCTGCAAGATTGTCTTTATTTGGGCAACCTTGATGCCAAGCGCGATTGGGGCCATGCGCGAGACTATGTGCATGCCATGTGGCTTATTTTACAGCAAGATGAACCAGAAGATTTTGTGATTGCCACAGGTGAGACTCACTCGGTGCGCGAATTTGTTGAGCTTTCATTTGCTGCGGTGGGTATCACCATTAAATGGCAGGGCAGCGGTGTTGATGAAGTGGGTTGCGATGAAAATACTGGCGAAGTTTTAGTGCGTATCGATCCCAATTATTTTAGACCAACGGAAGTAGATCTGTTGTTGGGCGATCCGACTAAAGCAAAAGAAAAATTAGGTTGGGAGCCGGTTATCCGGTTTAAAGAGCTGGTAAAGGAAATGATTGATTTTGAATTACAACGGGTACGCGCGGGAAGTTCAGCACTGTTTGGATGATCCGCCTTCGCTAAAGCTATGGCGGGACAGGTCCGGCTTACGCCAACCTGTTCTACGAAGTTGTAACGAGGCAGAAGGCTTTCGCCTCTGCTAAAGCTACGACGGGCAGGCTGGCGGGACAGGTATATTGATTTTTTAAAGTAGGTTTTTCTCCCGATCATCTTTGTTGTTTTTTAAAAATAAAAAACAACAAAGATGATCGGGAGGCGAGTGTAAACGAGCATGAAAAGGGTAGCATGGGTGTTTTAAAAAAATCACTGGTGCGTGAGTTAGTCTGTCTGGCTATAGCATCTTGTGTGTCTGTGTATGCTGATCAAGGCATGTCAGCACAAGACACTATGCTACCCGAAAAACCTATTGTGGTGGTGATACCCTCATATAACAATAGTCAGTGGTACCAACGAAATATAGATTCTGTTGTTGCCCAAAAATACAGCAATTTCAGGGTTATCTATCTTGATGACTGCTCCCCTGATGGGACTGGGCGACTGGTTGAGGATTATATTAAGGAGCGTCATCTTGAGGATAAAATAACTCTAATCCGTAATACCGTGCGTCGTGGTGCATTGGCTAATATTTATACTGCGGTACATACCTGCGATGACTTGGTTATCATCGTGACTCTTGATGGAGATGATTGGCTCAAGCATGAGTCGGTGCTTACTCGAGTAAACAAAGAGTATGCGCAGCAAGGCGCTTGGATGACATATGGCCATTATGAATGTTATCCAAAAGGTGACAGCGAACCGCAAAAGGAGATGAAGCCGGTAATAGTACATTACAATATGTACCGTGAATGGGATTGGATTACGTCGCATTTGCGCACCTTTTATGCCTGGTTATTTAAACAGATAAAATTAGAAGATTTTCTTTTTGAGGGGAATTTTTTTGATGTTACGTGGGATATGGCCTTTATGTTTCCCATGCTTGAGATGTCTGGAGAACGGGCGCGACCAATTCCTGACATTCTCTATGTCTATAATTGTGCCAATCCGATTAATGACTTTAAAACCAAGTTAATTAGACAAATTCATTGCGACAAATTGATTCGCAGTATGCCAAAATATTCTCGATTAAAAGAGATACCCGCGCAGGTAGGTATTCCGGCACAAAACAGTGTCCAGGTGGTAGTGTTTTCTCAAGATTCGGCGACGAACTTGAAACAATGTCTTGAGTCACTGCGCTCGGGTCTGAAAGCAAAAAATCTTACGGGTACTACTGTTTTATATCAAGCGAATGATCCTGCTAGTCAGACTGCCTATGAGCAAGCGCAAAAGCAGCATGAGGCCGTAACATTTGTACACAGTAATCCGCACAAACTAAAATCGCAGCTGCTTGAGGCTATGCAAAAAAATGCTCCGGCCTATCTTTTTTTTGTGCGTGATGGTCTGCAGCTTTCTGAAAAACTTAATCTCGATGTCTGTATGCGTGCGCTTCAAAAAACAGATGCGCAGGGTGTTTATTGTGCATTGGGATCTAATGTTACGATTCACACCTGTCTAACGCGAGCACAAGAAATTCCGCCGGTTGTCTGGATAGAAGATGAACTCTGGGCTTGGCAGTTTAAAGATGGAGAACAAGCGTGGCGTGCGCCGTATACGTTCTCCATGGCGCTGTATCGTACGGCAGATTTGTTGCCCGTGGTGCAATCGGTGCAGTTTTCCGATTATACATCTCTTGAGCGTGCGTGCGACAAAATGCATTGTGATATGACTAAAGTTGGTCTCTTTTTTAAAAAGGCGAAAGCGGTACCCACTGTTTAGTGGCTGCCGGTGCTAAAATACCCATGAAAGGTGATCTATGGTGACAAAAAGAAATGGTGTCTACCTGGGTGTAACCCTGGCGTTAGTAACTATCGGGCTCTGCGCTGAGCAGGTAGACAAAAGCCTCAATAGCTACCTGGTATGCCCAACATTAGGTAAAACGGGCATCTTCGATAGCATGCAGTTTCAATGGGTGTATCAGGATTTTAATCGCTCGATGCAAGCTGCGCAATTTTCAAATGCCATTGCCCTCACAAAGCAGATTGTCGGTCTTGATGGGCTTGAGCTTTTTATTTTTTTCAAAAAATTGTATGAGAAAAATAATCTGTCTAAAATTCAGCCAGCCCAAGAATTAAAAATTCCTAAGATTATCCATATGGTTTGGCTCGGCAGCCCGTTACCTGAAACCTTCCAAAAATATATCGATTCATGGGTTGAAAAACATGTAGGCCGTGATTGGCAGTTTAAACTCTGGACCGATGAAGACGTAAAGACATTTCCGCTGATCAATCAAAAGTTTTATGATGCGACTGACAACTATGGGGTAAAATCAGATCTGCTCAAATGGGAAATCGTTTACCGTTATGGCGGTGTCTATGTTGATGTTGATTTTGAGTGCTATCAACCGCTTGATGTTTTGCATTACACGTACGATTTCTATACCGGCATCCAACCCCTTGATACTCAGTACTTACAATTAGGAGCGGCGCTTTTTGGTGCTTGTCCGGGCCATCCTATTTTAAAGCACTGCATAGATTCTATTAAAGATGATTGGGAAAAAAAGGGCGCACCGGCAAAATCGGGGCCAATCCATTTTACCAAATCATTTTGTGCAACCGCCGGTAAGAGCGAATTAATTGATATTGCATTTCCTGCCAGTTATTTGTACCCGCTCGGCTGCCGTGAGACCGTGCTTAAAAAAGATGAGTGGGTAGCGCAGGGAGCTATTGCGAACCACCACTGGGCAAAAAGCTGGATGCCCAAAGAGTATCGCACCAAAGAGTTTCGTAATTTAGATAATGATCACCTTGTAAAGACTTGGAATCAGTAGCAGTATGTTTGGTAAAAAAAAACAGTGCCGGTATTCAGTAGTGATTGCCAGCACTGTTTTTTTTATGTCTGTTGTTTGTTATGGGGCGAGCATACCCTGTCCCAATTTTGATACCTCGTGCCAACTTGAACGCTATGCCAAGAATGTGCAGAGCAATCGGTGGCTTTCTTGTTTTAGACAACTCTATGAAAAAAACAATCTAGAGCAGGTAACTCCTGCCCCGTACCCCCATGTTCCCTTAATTATTCATCACATCTGGCTGGGGAGCGCATTGCCCGCGCACTATGCTCAACTGCGCGATAGTTGGCGTAAGCATAACCCTGAGTGGATCTTTGTTCTATGGACCGATACCTCTGCAAATTATGAGCAAGGGTTATCTGTCAGTGCCACTGATTTTGAGCATTGGATTCCTTGTGCGGCTGCCGGGCAACAGTTTGTGGTAGACGTTGCCTC
This sequence comes from bacterium, assembly GCA_021777215.1. Taxonomy (GTDB): domain Bacteria; phylum Babelota; class Babeliae; order Babelales; family Vermiphilaceae; genus JAJYDS01. The sequence goes on along the minus strand of JAJYDS010000006.1, from coordinate 32,514 downwards.
ATTGCCATTCCAGAACAAGGTGTTTTATGAAGCGACGCGCAATTATGGCGAACGGGCAGATATTTTGCGCTACGAAATTCTTTATCGTTTTGGAGGGCTTTATGTGGACACCGATTGTGAATGCTTTAGGTCCTTTGATTTTTTGCATTACTGCTATGATTTTTATGCTGGGCTGCAGCCATTAGATACGGGCTACTTGCAGATGGGCATAGGTATTTTGGGCGTTGCGCCGCATCATCCGGTTATGGCGCAATGTGTGGAAAAAATAAAAGATACGCGTGATGAAAAGCAAATTGTGGTACGCACAGGGCCGATTTTTTTTACCAAAAATTTTCTTGCGGTTTTGGCCCAGGGGCAAAACACTTTATGTGATATTGTTTTTCCTCCTACTTTTTTTTATCCCTGTGGCTATACGCAGCAGAGTGCTAATAAGCAAGAATGGCTCTGCCCGGAATCTTTTTCTGCGCATTATTGGGACGGTAGTTGGCTTAAAAAAACAGTAAGAATATCATCATGAAAGAATTATTGCGCAGCGGAATAAGCCTGGGTCAACCTGATGCAATTTTTATCGAGGTGGGAGTTTTAGGAAATCAGTTTAAAAAGTAACAAAGAGTAAAATTCTTTCCCCGATCGTCTCAGCCTGCCCGCCGTAGCCTTGGCGTAGGTCGGGAGTGTCCGACGTAGTTCCGTTAGGAACGTAGACGGATGTATCGAGAGAGAGAGGTAAACAGGAGATATGCCATGAAAAAATATTGCTTTAGCATACAGTGGAGTTTTTTATGTTTGCTTTTTCTCGATATGCATGGGAACGCCGGAAAACAGCCTGCTTCTGAAAAACCTATGGTGGTGGTGATTCCCTCGTATAACAACAGTAAATACTACCAAAAAAATCTCGATTCGCTCTTTTGCCAGCACTATAAAAACTATCGCGTCATTTACATCGATGATTGTTCTCCTGATAGTACAGGCGACTTAGTCGAAACGTATATCCATGATCATCAGCAAGAGTCCCGCGTAACCCTTATTAAAAATAAACAACGCCGTGGTGCTCTGGCCAATCATTATACGGCAGCACATATGTGCCAAAATCATGAGATTATTGTGCAGGTTGATGGCGACGACTGGTTTAAACATGATCAGGTGCTGGCGACGGTCAATAAGGCATACCAAGATCCCAATGTCTGGCTTACCTACAGTCAACATGAAATGTATCCGCCAACGGGTAAAGCGTTGCAAGATCGCGTTATTCCTGCCGTAATCAGGGAGTCGAATGCCTATCGCGAATACAAATGGGTTGCTTCAGCGCTACGCACTTTTTATGCAGGTTTATTCAAACGTATCAAGCTTCAAGATTTACTCTATAAGGGTGCATTCTTTGATGTTACTTGTGATTTAGCTTTTATGTTTCCCATGCTTGAAATGACAGGCGGCAAGTTCAAATTCATTGATGAAATTCTCTACGTCTATAATGTGGGCACCGGGCTTAATGACTTTAAGCTTCGGGGTGCTAAGCAGCTTCGTATGGATAATATTATTCGTGCGCGTGATACATATGAGCCCCTTACCATACCGCCCTACGTACCATTTGAGAAAAAAGAGCTGCGTGCTGAGGTTATTATTTTTGCTGAAAATGCTGCGCGCCTTCAGCGCTTGCTTGATTCTATGGCAGTATACGCATCAGGCATTGGCCATATAACGGTATTTTATGTGCCGGCTGATTTGCAGGCTCCTCAAGAAAAGCGAGCATACCAAGAATGCCAAACAAAATTCTCTGATGCGGTTTATATTCTTCTTACCAACCAAACGCCACTCAAGCCTGTGCTGCTTTCGTGTTTATCGGGTACACCGTATGACTATCTTATATTTGCCCGAGATACCAATATGCTTACCAATTTTGTTGACCTTGCTGAGTGTGCTCAATTGCTTAAAAAGACCGGGGCTTATGGATTTTATCTGGGGTTAGGTAAAAACCGTGCGTCTCGTTTTATTTCCCGCGAGCTAAAAACACCATCTTTAGTTGAATTTCAGCCGGGGTTTTATGCATGGCAGTTTACTACCGGTGAGTATGACTGGTGCATGGCGCACAATTTAGTTTTAACGCTGTATCGAAAAATCTACATTACTCCTTATTTGAACGATCTGGCATATTATTCTTTTGATGAACTTGCCCATACATTTGAAAAATTTTCGGCATCGTGCAAGGCGATCGGTCTTTTTAGATAAAAATTTTTACTATGGTTAAAAGCTGAAACACAAATACGTGGTTCAGCTTTTTTGTTGTGTTTAAGTGAGCCTGTTGTATAAATTAAAATAGAAAAGGGATATTGTTTTAGGGGATAATAATGAGAATTATAGGCGTATTTTTATTCTTCTTTCTGTTTTCTAGTATTGACGCTGATCAATGGGCCGTTGTAACGACGATTAACTATCCAACAAATGATTTAAAAAAATTGGTGCAGCAAAAAGATTTGCATGTGGTGGTTGTGGCTGATCGTAAAACGCCTTTAGATTGGCATCTTCCTGGTTGTGTTTTTTTAAGTGTAGAACAGCAAGAAAAGCTGGGGTATAGAATTTTAGATTATATTCCCTGGAATCACTATAGCCGTAAAAATATTGGCTATCTGTACGCCATCGCACATGGCGCAACAGTGATTTATGATACTGATGATGACAATGCTTTAATTGGTAATTCACTAGAATATTTTCCCGTGCAATCAAAGTTGCGGGCATGTGAAACTGATGGGCTTTGTGTGAATCCCTATGCATATTTTGGTCAGCCGAACGTTTGGCCGCGGGGCTACCCTCTTGAATATATTTTAAAAAAAGTACCCTATAATATTATTGAGCACAATATTTTTCCCTTAATTCAGCAGGGTTTGGTGAATAACGATCCGGATGTGGACGCAATTTTTCGGTTAACGCGAGGGGAGTTCATAAATTTTGTTGAGAATAAGCCGCCACTTTGTCTGTCTCGGGGTGTTTTTTGTCCTTTTAATTCTCAAAATACAGTGTTTCATCATAAAGCCTTTTGGGGTTTGTTGCTTCCGATAACTACAAGTTTTCGTGTGTGTGATATATGGAGAGGGTATTGGGTCCAACGGTTACTGTGGGATATTGGGGGCGGCCTTTGTTTTACCAATGCTACAGCGCGGCAAGAACGAAATGCACATAATTTTTTGCGTGATTTTGTTGATGAAAATGATTTGTATGTAAAAAGTGGCCAGTTGGTACGGTTTCTTAATGTGTGGCGATCTGAAAAATATATCTTGTCGGAACGCATCGTAGAGCTAACTGAAACGTTGGCATTCAAAGAGTTTTGGCAAAGTGAAGAGGTTGTGTTGGTTAAAGCATGGATACAAGATTTATTGAGCGTTGGATACGTTTTTCCTGAAGTTGCGGAGTGATTTTAAAGGGGTGTGTGATTATAGTTTGGTATAGGTTTAATCATGAGAAAGGGGATGAATGGGGGAATGTTAATTTTATTTTCAGGTATTTTTTTAAAAATGGAAAAGGCATATTTGTTTTTTTGTGTTTGAGCGAGGCGGTTATGTAAATTAAAAATCATAAAGGAGCTTTTTTTGAGGAAAAAAATGAGAATTATGGAGTTTTTTTTATTTTCTTTTTTGATTTTTACTATTAATGCTGATCAGGGCGGGCGAAATATTTATCGTGATAAGTTTTCAGATTTGTTATTGGTTATTAACTTTAATCATCCATATTATTCAAATATACAGTTTTTAAAAGATCTTTATTCGCCATTTTTTGAGCATATTGTTTTTTACGGTGAAAAACCTGATCCAGAGGTTTTTGATATTTCTACGCATCATGGGTTTTTTCTGTCGGATGTTTTGCAAGATGTATTAACTCGCTTCCCTCAATATAGGGGGTATTTTATTCTGCAGGATGACTGTGTTATAAATTTTTGGAATTATATTTCACTCGATCCTGATAAAATTTGGTTTGCAATAAAATCCAATAACTATATCAACCGAAATGATATTTTTTATAGTATTATCAATTTTGATGGCACAAATGTTTCGGGGCGAGAAAAATGGTGGTGGTCTACGTTATTGAATGGCCATACGATGTTTGAAGCAGTACGCTCAGTTTATGTCAATTTGTTGCCAATAGATCTGGAGTTTTTACAAGAAAATATAGGTAAGAATAATGTTGCCGGCCAATTTTGTGATTTTTTTTACATACCCAATCGTTTTAGAGAATCAGTGTTAAGGTTGTGTCCAATTTTTAAAAATGTTTTTTGTGAAATCGCCATTCCAAACATGCTTTGTTGTTTGGATAAGATAGGGAATTGGGAACATTTAAAAATGTGTTGGGGTTTTAACTGGCGGACATTAACTAAAACAAATTATCCTTCGCAGGTTAGTTGGGTTCATCCGATAAAATTTTCTGATCAGGAAAACAGAAGAATTGTTACGGAAGTATTTGCTCGGTATGGATAGGTTGACCTATGCGATTTATAATGCGACTGATAAAAATTGTTCTACTAATGAAGTAGCATTGGTGCCATTTCAGAGAGTTTGAAAATAGTTTTATTAAAAAGTTGTTATTTTCTCGTTGTGATATTTATATAAAAGTTTGCCTAACCTGTTCATGGTATTAAATTGCCTTTATTTGTTGTTTTTTAATGTAGTAGCTTATTAATATGGGGCGTTTTTTTGCTAAGTCTAAAAGAGGGAGAATATGATTAACAAAAAAAGTAAATTATTATTGAGTTTTATTTGTGTCTCGGCGTGTGCTTATTCTTATGAAAAAATAAAATTAGGAACGAGTTATGGCGGTTGGACTATTCCAAGCTTTCTTGGCCGCGAATCTGTATGTTACTGTGTTGGTGCGGGCGAAGATATTAGTTTTGATTTAGCGCTGGTCGAGTCTTTTGGGTGTAGTGTTTATATCATGGATCCCACCCCGCGATCTTTGCAACATTTTCAGTATGTGAAAAGTATGATCAGAACAGGAAAACCTGCATACTCGCAGTCGGGTAAATCAGAACGATATACCATAACCTCTAGCAACATAGATAAATTACAGTTTTTACCGATTGGGTTATGGACAGAAGATGTAAAAATGCGCTTTTTTGAGCCTCAGAATCCTTCTCATGTGTCTCATTCGATAGTGAATTTACAGCAGACTACTAATTTTTTTGAGGCTGATTGTAAAAAGTTGTCAACAATAATGGCAAGGCTTGGGCATCAGTATATAGATCTGCTAAAAATGGACATTGAGGGTGCTGAATATACCGTTATAGAGAATATTTTAAAAGAAAAAATTAGCGTGAAATGTCTCTGTGCGGAGTTTCATTCATTGCCGGAGGAAAGTAAAAATCAGTCATTAGAAAAGATTATAGCCCTTTTACAGTGTCATGGTTTTGAAATTTTTCATAGACACGGAAAAGATATTACTTTTTTTAGAAGAGAGTGATTTTTTTTGAATAGGTTTAGATAATAATTTATTTATCGTTTTTGTTTTTTTTGGGGTTATTGTAAAAATTATTAGAGCTTATTAGAGGAACTTGCTAGGAGAGTTTTTCCCAGGGCACGAAGGCGATTGGTTGTCCTTTATAAGGTCTTGGTTGTTTTGTATAGTCTTTTTTTTCTGTTAGATGCAGGTGACAACATTGAATGGTGAGACAGGGGTTTTTTACTATCAGTCCTGATTTTTGTGCGCGATATGCGATCACCGAATCGCAGGCCATTAACCCCAGGCAGATATCATCACAGTTGATATGTTTTATTGGTGTTTTAAAAATCCATACATCTTGAGAGCTTTCGCTATCAGTTTTTATAAATTTTCCCTGAGCATTGTATTGCTTAAAAATTTCCAGGGAGCCATCATTTAAACAATTCCATCGTGTTAACGCGAAAAACGTATTGGTAAAGTCGTAATTTTCTAATAATGCGAGAGTGTCGTTAAAAAACATATCAGCATTACTTAAAATTATTTTTTTTCCTGGATAAAAGCTGTTTGCCAGTTGAAAGCAGTATTCATAGGAAGGACGTTTATTGCTGAAGGTTATGCGGATATTGGCGTTGTTTTTTAGGTAGGTAAAAATTCTGTTTTTTTCAGAATCTTTTGATGTGTCATATATGACGTGAACTTGTTCTATGCTTTTGTGAGCTAAGTTTTTCATGAGACAGGTTATATATTCGTTTGTTCTATTTTCATTTATTTCATTGTAGAGCGGAATTATGAGAACAAATTTGCTCATTGTCGCAGCGGCGATAGAGGAGAGCGCAAATACAATCATGGAAATTAAGATAATTACTTTATTTTTAATCATTTTTTTCTTTCTTATTACTGAGGGTTTAGGGAAAGACCGCTTTTCTAGCTAGGTAACTATATTAATATAGCCACTAGATGAAAAGAAAGGTATTGGCAGCCGCAGAGTCAAGATGGTATTTTTTACATATTTTTTCGATAGTGGTTTTATACCCGTCTGAAAAATTGGACGTACAAAATTTTGGTAGGATATGCGCCCGCAGTGGCATGTTTTACTTTTTTGACGTTGTATTTTTTTTGTAGGTTTCAAAATGAAGACTGCCGTTGGAGAGTAAAAAATTTTAGCGATAGTCATTTCTGCTTAAATGATGATATTAAGCTAAATTATTTATTGTGTTTAGCGGTCACACTTGAGTAAATTAGTATCAAAAGGCGTAGTTGGATCGGGAGGGGGGCGATGAAATATAATTTTTTTTGGGAGGTGTTTTGTTTGTTGGTGATTTTCCAAGCAAGCATTGCGGCAAAAAAAACAGCAAATAGTGCCAATAGATTTAATCTTATAACTTTTTTATATAATGAAACTGATGAAGATCGAATTGCTGAATATATAACCTGTCTCAAGAAGAATTTGCAGCATGCACTGATTGATAAAATACATGTTATTTATGACACATCTAAGGATGATGGTGAAAATAGGATACTGACGTATATGCGCTCTCAGGATATAGATATTGAATATATTAATGGGAGGCCAACGTATGAGTATTGTTTCAAGGTGGCCAACTGTCTATATCCGAATAGTTTAGTGATACTGAGTAATGCGGATATCTATTTTAATGATTCGTTAAATTTATTCGAATTATACGATTTTTCAAATAAATTTCTGGCGCTTACTCGGTGGAACGTGTTATCTGACAATACTATTGCGATTTACACATGGCCCGGCGGAAAAAAAGCAGAGTATTCTCAGGATGCTTGGATATTTAAGACGCCGTTAAGAAAAATCGAAAATGGCGGGATCTTTTTGGGGGAGCCTGGGTGCGATGGTAAAATAGCGAAGCAGGTTTTTCTGTCTGGATTAAAGGTGTTAAATCCCTGCCTGAGTATACAGTGTTGTCATTTTCATTTATCCGCTATTAGACATTACGAAAAAGGTTGTTATTTGATGAGTGAATTGATGCCTGTTCCTTGGAATTTTTTAAAGTGATTAAAGAAGGAGTTGAGGTGTGATTAAAAAGTATGTTTTTTTTACCTCAATGGTTATTTACTTTAGTTTTTCTATTGTATTTACAGCTTTTTCGGATCAACCCATTGTTCCTGTTATTTTTATACACAAAGGCGACTCTTATTATCTTCGTGATAGTCTTTGGCAAGCGAAACAGCATAATTCTCGAGTTATTTTAATAGGGGATGTGGATAAAAAATACGAGGGAATCGAATATCACGATATGTCGCCATATCTTAAAGAAGCTAGTTATTTCAAAATAATTTATCAGCATATAGCAGAAAATAACTATAATTATGAGCTTTTCTGTTTTCAACGATGGTTTGTATTAAAAGAATTTATGCGAGTACATAATATATCGAGGTGTTTTTACGCTGATTCTGATGTGATGTTGTATTGTAATGTTACGCAAGAAGAAAAACATTTTTTTCAGCATGACGTTGTTCTTCTTATTTCATCGGCAGGGGTTTATAGTGGGGGAATTTCTTTTTGGTCATTGAGCGTATTGGAAGATTTTTGTTTTTTTTTGATAAGTTATTATGAAAATAAAGAGAATCTAACAAAATGGATTAAGTGGTTTAATGGCCCGAGAGTCAAGGGTACAGGTGTTTGTGATATGACCATTTTTACGGAGTATGCGAGAGCACGAAAGAATTTGGTTATTCCAAATATAAGGGAAGTTGTTGAAGGCGCTACTTTTGACCATCATATTAACACAGATGAGGGCGGCATATATAAAATGGTAGAGGTGAGCGGAAAAAGAAAGATAAAAGAAATAAAATGGGATGGTTGTTTTCCATACGGTTATAATTTTTCGCTTAAACAATTAATACGATTTAAAACGCTCCACTTTCAGGGTGGAAGTAAAGATTTAATGAAAAATTTCAGGAAATCAAAAGATGTATAGAGCTGGGAGATAAAATCATGCGTTGTCTTTTTTTTTCAACTTTATTTTTTATTTTTATCTGTGCAGCGCAAGGGATTATCTGTGAAGATAAAAAGGGAGGTGTTTTTACGCTTATTACAACGTTATACAACGAAAAAGATTCAGAACGTGTTCAGGAGTATGTTTTTTGCCTAGAAAAAAACATAGCGTATGGCTCTATCAATGCTATATATGTTCTCTATGATACATCTAAGGACGATAAAGAAGTAAAAATATTGCATTATTTGAAAACCAAGCCTGTTAAAATACGGTATATAGACCACCGGCCTAGTTATCAAGATTGTTTTGATATCGCAAACGGCTTGCCATCGGGAACTAGGGTGATAGTAAGCAATGCAGATATTTATTTTAATGAAACGTTAGCGCACTTGGACCGATATGATTTTGAAAATAAATTTTTAGCGCTAACTCGATGGAATATTTTGGAAGATGGCTCGCTAGAGATTTTTAAGCAGTATGATGAAAATGGGGAGTTTCGTGAAAAAACATCTGCTCGATCTCATGATACTTGGATATTTCAGGTGCCATTACCCAAATTTAAAAATGTGGAAAATATTATGTTGGGAACTATGGGATGCGAGATTGCTATGATTGCTAATGTAATAGATGCGGGATTTATAGTTTTGAATCCCTGTCTGACTATTCAGTGCTGTCATTTTCATTTATCTGGCATTAGAAATTATATCCGAAATACGGCTTATAAAATTAGCCCGATTTTGAATATTCCGTGGGTATCGTTGCCTTATTGTGTGTATTAAAAAGGAGTCACATGATTAGAAGTTTTTTTTGTTGTCAAGGTGGTTTTAAAACATTGGGCGCTGTGTTGCTTGTACAAAGTTTTGTTATTTCGTCGTTATCGTCTAGTGAGGCTGTTATTTTGCCCTGGGGCAAAAGCGGTACTTTTTTACAGGTGCTTGCTTTAGTAAATAAATATATTCCAGAGCGTCCGGTTATCCTTGAAGCCGGAGCTTTTGATGGTGTTGATACAGTAAGGATGAAAAATTTTTGGCCAAAATCTATTATACATACTTTTGAACCTGATCCGGAAAATTTTTTGAAATTGAAAAAAAATACAGCCGGAATTGAGGGTATTTATTGTTATGAAATGGCATTGAGTAATGTTGATGGAAAGGCATTTTTTAATCGTTCTGATGATCCAGCACGCCCCGATAATCGTCAGTCTGGTTCTTTATTGGCTCCAAAAGAGCACCTGACTTATTCAGGTGTTGTTTTTGCAGAAAAAGTTGAGGTTGCTACGTTAACGCTAGATAGCTGGGCGAAGCTTTACAGTGTTTCTGGTGTGGATTTTTTATGGCTTGACATGCAGGGGTTTGAGTTGACTGCCCTTAAGGCTGCTCCCAATTTTTTAAAACAGGTGAAAGTAATTTTTACCGAGGTTGAATTTGTGGAAGCATATGCTGGACAGGCTTTGTACCCTGAGGTGAGAAAATGGTTGGAAGATCAGGGATTTATTTTGCTTGCTAAAGACTTTAATGATGGTGATAAAAAGAGATGGTATGGAAATATTTTAATGGTACGTCCCTAGTATGCCTAGTGAGGGCAACGCTATTGAAAGTTAGCGGGGAATCGTTTATGAAAAAAATATTATTTTTTATTAGTGTGGGATTTTTTTTGACTCATTCTTTTTTTTTCGCACAACCAGAGTGGGTTAAGGATTTTACGGTAGGGCGAATGCGCATTATTGAATTGCATGTGGAATTGTTTGGGCAAGATAAGGTAAGTACAGAATATTCGGCCTACCAGTTGCTTACGAAAAAACCATTAAACAACTCGGTTGTTTATGTGGCTGCACCTTGGGCTGTGTTAATTAACCAGAATCGCTTGAGTGAATTAGAGAAAATTTCTTTTTCTTGTGAGGGTGGATTTACTATTTGCCAACATATTTTTTATGAGAAGCTTATTCCAGTTTTAAAAAAACTTGGAATAAAAACATTGTTTACTCCTCATGCGATAAAGGGGAAGGTGTATGATGGAGTAGAGGTTTTTGCTTTTCCTCATGTTGCAAAAAATGGTGTTCTGGGTGTTTCGGATCGAGACGTTCTCTATTCATTTATAGGATATGATTCTCATCCAGTACGAAGAGTATTATTTCAAAGCAAGCATCCCGAAGGATGCATTATAAAGGAACGTACGTATTGGCATTGGGCGCGAGATAGTTTTAAGCCAGACTGCATTTCGAAAGATCAGCAGCAAAATGAAATGATTGAATATCAGGATGTTCTTTCGCGATCACGTTTTTCATTGTGTCCTAGAGGAACTGGCGCGAGTACTATACGTTTTTGGGAATCTTTACAAGCGGGGGCTATTCCGGTTCTTTTGGCTGATGAAATGACGCTTCCGGAAGGATTCGATTGGGACAGTTGTATTGTGAATATAGATGAAAAAGATGTTAAAAAAACAGCGGAGATTATTAGGGGAATTTCCTTGCATCTAGAGAATGCTTTGAGAGAAAATTGTCTTAAGGCGTATGCTTTATTCTCAGAAGAGAATCTTGTTCGTTGTATTCGATTACACTATAACGATGGAATAACTTTATAATTTTTACAAACGGGAGAGCTTATGACTCGCAGGTATTTGCTTTTTGGTTTGGTATGTTTTTTTTTAGGTTTTGCTGTTCATGTGGATGGAAGCGAGCGAATAAAATTGTATGCCTTTTATACTCCATCTCATAAGGTTTTTCTTGATAAATGGTTTTTAGCTTCGTTGCAAGATGATTATGAAATAATCCTGGAGTGTTACGACCAGTCTTGCGAATCAGGGGACTTTATGAAGGGTGGTTGGATAGAAACGATGCTGCATAAGGTTGATCTTGTTTTGCGGGGAATAAAAGAGAATTGGGGCAAAGTTTTTATACATTCTGATATTGATATTCAATTTTTCAGGCCAACCCAGAAAGTGATTTTGGATTTCATGCAAGATCAAGATATGGTTGTGCAGCGGGATAGGCCGTCTGAGGGGAAAAATTGGAAAGCTTTATGTGCTGGTTTTTTTGCCTGCCGTGGCAATGAAAAAACATTAAAACTTTGGTCAGAGATTAGACGTAGATTGTCTGATAAAAAATATATTCACGACAATCCAATAACCAATGATCAAGAGGAATTGAATTATCTTCTTATTAAAAACAATATTTTTGATGTGAGATGGAAGGTTTTATCGGACGAATTTTTCGGTGGAGGAACACGCACGGGAAAGCGTTGGAACCCTGGAGATAGTTTGCCTATTCCTGCTGGAATTTTTATGCACCATGCAAACTGGACTGTTGGTTTGGATAACAAACTGGCGCAACTTGAATATGTGAGGGCCTTGCAAAAAAAATGAGGGCAAGGAAACAATAGGATATTTTTTAAGAATTATTTTAAGTCAGTTTTTGTTGCGCAATTGTTTTATGTGGTGGAATTTTTTTCTGTTCTGCATCCGGATTTGCAATTGTGCGTCTGGATAAAGCGCGTTGGGGAAGAATATAAAAATTTGCGCCTACAAGCATTGCAAGAGTTTCCAGAAAATTTTCGGGCTACCTACGAAGAAGAGGCTGCTTATTCAGATAGTCAGTGGCAAGCCTGGCTAAAAGATGCGCAAGCTGAAAATAGTACCATTTTTTTGTTTGCGCAAAAAGAAGGAGATAGTGCCATTGCCGGTATGGCCGGGGCGCGACCGGGAAAATCATCAAAAACAGCACATGTGGCCACTATTTTTTTCTGTGTATATTGCACCAGAGGCGCGAGGCAATGGTGTTGCAAAAAATTTAATACAGGCTATTTATGCAGAGGTTGAAAAAAAGCCCGCTATTGTAAAAGTGGATTTAATAGGGAAGACTGAAAATGAGACTGCGAAAAAACTCTACGGAAAATGTGGATTTGAATTTGTCGCGTTATTAAAAAAGAGTTAAAGGTCGGTGAAAAATTTATCAATTTTTATTGATGGAAAAATTTTTTGAGCGCTGAATATATGGTTTTTTTGGAGTAGGCGAGGAAAAATAAAGAGGGAGCTAGTTCTGTGTCACAACCCTCTGTCGCAACTTGAATTTGTTTGAGGTATACATAACCATATGAAGTGATGGGCTGTTTAGAAATATTTGGTTTTTATAACAAATTTGAGCGTGACATACTACAAAAGTATATCACGCTCAAATGTTTAATGTTTTTGAAAAATAAATATGGGCACAGCAATGCTAACTGAATATGTCTAATGTGTTATGAGATTTATGTGCAAAATCCATTCTGTTTTTAAATTTTGCCAAACAATATTAGCTACTTTTTTGTTAGCCAAAATGTATTGGGTTAATTTTTCCTTGTCGTAACTGTTATGATAAATAGGTTTTGAATCCACGGTTTTTATTTTAATTTGGTCTCCGTGCTCGGCAAAAGGCAAAAAGAAAACAACAATAACTTCTTTTTCTGCTATCCTGATAAGTTCATTGATGGCTTTTTCGTAATACTCAAGATGTTCTAGAATGTGTCTGGAATAACAAACGTTTACAAATGAGTCTGGGTAAGGTATTTTCTCAATGCTTCCTTGGATCGCATTGATGCCCAATTTTTTTGCCTTTTCAACAAGAAACGGTGTTATGTCAACGCCGTAATATTCGATAGTTATTCCGTCTTTTTTATAACCAAAAAAATCGTCACAAAGTCCGCAGGGAATATCCAATAGGCTTGTGTATTTTTTTTCAAAAATATATTTTCTGACGGCTACCCTCGAGAGAGCGTTTTCCGCGCCAAGCCAACCATGGAATAAAGACATTTTTGTTTCTACATTTTCTGTCCACCATTGTTCATGTGGTTGGAGTGTAATTTCAGTAGGCTTTAATGCTGTTGTGATAGTTGTAAGCATTAAAAGAGATGGTAATATTTTGTTTTGCATAGAATTTCCTTTTAAATGTTTATTGTCTTATGGAGCTTTATAAATTTTTAAACCTTTCTTATTTAGGGTTCGCTTTGAACACAAAAGCTGAACTTTGCTGTTTTTTGGATTTAGTTTGTATAAAGATTTAACTGGCCAATGGTGCTTTTTGAAAAAATGGATATTCCATTTTTATTTTCATGTAAAACAATTAATTTATTTAGAATTTTTTTTGCAAGACCTGGGTCTTTGCAGCCATGAAGCATATAGTAGTGCAAATGATCAGGATAAAATTTTTGATAGGATGGGTAGGGTTTGCCGACTAGTAAATAGTCCAAGATAGGATAAGAAGGATCGTATATTTCAATAGATTTGGTGTTTTCATGTTTCCACAGCAACACATTTAGTATGGTTTCATCCCAATTGGCTGGTTTTAAAGGATGACATGTCAAGCACGTATCATACCATTCTTTAATAAATGGCTTACAGGATTCTGAAAAAAGAAAGTGTGCATGAACATAGGGCATAGTTTTTTTATTTACCCTCAGCGCTTGCATTATTGGGAGTTGATTATTAGGATCTTGTGGATGTATTGGGCAAATGGGAAATTGTTCTATGGTCCGGCATGTAGTAAAAAGTGAATCAACTCCTTCATTGAGAATGTCATCAGCTTCCACATAAACGCCGTATTTTATATCAGAGTCAAGTATAATTTGGGGTTTTGCGTAATAGATGGATTCTTTTTTTAAATTTAGATCCATGCGTCTTTTAATCATGTGAGGATATTGTTGTGATGTAAAGGGGATGTCGTCATTAATGCCGTATACGATAATTGGTCGTGTTGAAAAATAATGAACGCTGTCAAGTAAAACTTGCAAAAGTGGAAAATAATTTTTTGTGGCAAACGTTACGAATCCTTCTTCAACGAAGTCTAAATTTGAAGTGTTTTTTGCATGTTTATCATATGCCGAAAGACTAAATGTCGCTGCAGATAAAATAAGACATTTTATTATGTTTTTTATATATTTCATGGAGTTTCCTTTATTTTTTGTTGTTATTCATATATGCAAGAATAATTTTATAGTAGGTATAAAAACAAGTTTTTTGTTTTTAAAAATTTTTTGACGTAGAATGGTTGCGAAAAATTATGGAAAAATACGTTAAGTGAAAAAAGGTAGCTTTTCTATGTTTAAACCGCGTCTATTTTTTAATTTTTTTCTTTGCTTTGTGTTTTGTTTAGGGAATATTAATACAAGTAACGTAAACGCGTTGGAGCGTACCATGAAGCCTGCCATTCTTATCACCGGCGGCGCCGGTTACATCGGTTCCCATACCGCTTATACGCTCATAGAGCTGGGTTACCCTGTCGTGGTGATCGATCTAGATATCGACAAGAACAAGGTTCCTGGTGTTATCTATATAAAAGGTGATTGTGGCGACAAGTTTTTATTGGAAAAAATATTTACCCAGTATTTTATTGATGCAGTAATGCATTTTGCTGCTTTTATTGAAGTGGGTGAATCGGTGAAAAACCCGCTGAAATTTTATGAAAATAATGTCACTAAGCCCGTTGTGCTTTTACAGACAATGTGTGCGCATGGAGTAAAGAAGTTTATCTTCTCATCAAGTTGTGCTGTTTATGGTGTACCAGAGGTTTTGCCGCTGACTGAAGAGCATGGCAAAAAACCGATTAGTCCTTATGGTAAAACAAAGCTCATGGTCGAGATGGTGTTAGAAGATTTGAGCCGTTCCCATGGTCTACAGTATGTCGCCTTGCGTTACTTTAATGCAGCCGGTGCGCTGCCTGAGCATAATTTGGGCGAGCGGCACAACCCCGAATCCCATATAATTCCATTATTGCTGCGCGCCGCGCAGAGTGGTAAACCATTTAATGTGTTTGGCACCGATTATCCAACGCCTGATGGCACCTGTATTCGTGACTATTTGCACGTGCTTGATATCGCGGATGCACATGTCCGTGCGCTTGATTATTTAAGTGCTGGTGGAAAATCTGATTACTTTAATTTGGGAACCGGTAATGGTTTTTCAGTGAAAGAGATGATAGCAGTGGTAGAAAAAGTTAGTGGGAAGAAGGTGCATGCGGTCTATGGCCAGCGGCGTGCAGGTGATCCGGCGGTGCTTGTTGCTGGACCTAAAAAAGCTCAAGAGTTGCTTGGGTGGAAGCAGCAACATTCTGATTTAGAGGGCATGGTTAAAGCTGCATATGCGTTTGATCAATCGTGGTTTTGGGGAGCGCCTTCACAGCAGCCTACAGGAAAACAATTGATTGGTTGATTCTAGATTCTAGATCGTATTCATAGTAGCATTGCAGGAATTTAACTGTTCCCTGTAATTTTTTTAAAGGGTAATACTATGTATCGCAAAATCTGCTATGCCATTAAAAAGAAGTTACTTTTAGCGGTTGTTTTTTTACCCTGTTATGCGTGGAAACCCCGTGTTTCCATAATCACTTCGGTATATAAAGCAGATCAGTTTATGGAGGGTTTTTTAGAAGATATTACCCGCCAAACGATATTTGATCAGTGTGAGCTCATTTTTATCAATGCTGCCTCACCAGGAAATGAAGAGCATATAATACAGAAATATTGTGCACGACATCCCAATATTGTGTATAAGAAACTGGATCATGATCCGGGGCTTTATGCCGTCTGGAACCTGGGGGTTTTGATTGCCCGTGCGCCATACCTGACCAACGCCAATACTGATGATCGCTTGCATCCAGAGTGCTACCAGAAGCATGCTAAAGCGCTTGATGAGCATCCGGAAATCGGGTTGGTTTATTCAGATTTTTATGTGACCTATTATCCGAATGAAACGTTCGAGAAATTTCGTTGTCATCACGTGCGTACGATGCCTGCATTTACACCGCAAGAGATTTTAAATCAACCGCTACCCAATAATCATCCGATGTGGCGCAGGTCTTTACATCAACAATTTGGCCTGTTTGACGAAAATTTTGCCTATTCGGGTGACTGGGAGATGTGGACTCGTTTGGTGGCTTCTGGGGTTACATTTATGAAGGTTCCGGAGGTGTTGGGTTTATATTATTTTAACTCAGCAGGTCTTTCGACTAATGCGGCAAAAAAATCTGCTATTGATGCAGAAGATATGAAGCTACGAGCTCTGTATGACAAAGCAATTAAGGCACTCATTCAATGAGTGCCTTAATTGCTTTGTAAATATTGAAAAAAGAACTACGCACACATGCAGCTGCGTCCGATAGCATCGAATGCAAACCCCAATTTTTTTAGTTCTTTAATATCAATAATGTTGCGTGCATCTACCAAAATTTTGTTATTAACGAGTGATGCTATTTTGCATAAATCAAGTATTTTAAACTCGTTCCACTCGGTCATGATCATAACTGCATCTGCTCCTGTGCAGGCTGTATAGGCATCAGTGCAAT
Source organism: bacterium (assembly GCA_021777215.1). Taxonomy (GTDB): domain Bacteria; phylum Babelota; class Babeliae; order Babelales; family Vermiphilaceae; genus JAJYDS01. The sequence continues at coordinate 15,819 of JAJYDS010000006.1, read as the reverse complement.
AGGTGATGGCATGCGTGTAAGGAGAAAATATTGCTTTCATATTTTCCATGGCCTGAGGATCAAAGGTTTTTATTTGAGCACCGCTTTCCAGGAGTTCTTTTATCACATTGATTGAGGGTGAATAGCGAATATCATCGGTGTTTCCTTTGTAGGCTAGGCCAAGTATCGCAATTGTTTTGCCCTGCAGATCCTTGTGCATAAGGGCGCAGAGTTTTTTGAATGGTACTTTCTTTTGTAGTGCATTGGTTGCTAATGATGCTTTGACCACTTCTAAGGGTACTTGGTATTTTTCAGATGCGTACATAAGTGCTTGGCTATCTTTGGGAAAGCAAGAGCCGCCAAAGCCGGGGCCCGGGTTCAAAAAATAGGGGCAAATACGTTTATCAAGTCCCATCGCTTTGCTTACCGTTTTGACGTCGGCACCAGTAGCATCACAAAGATTTGCAATTTCATTGATGTAGCTTATTTTTACAGCGAGAAAGCCATTAGATGCATATTTGATCATTTCTGAGCTTGGCACTGTGGTAAAGATGTAAGGGGCTCCGGCATCAAACATTGGTTTATAGATGTTGTACATAATTTCGCGAGCTTTATCTGTTTCAGTACCGATTACGACACGATCTGGTTTTAGAAAATCATCAACAGCGCTGCCCTCACGTAAAAATTCAGGATTGGAGACTATGTCAAAAAGTTCAGGTTTAACGCCGTGACTTTCCAGCAATGAGCGTATCCATGCGCCGGTGCCAACGGGTACGGTGCTTTTGGTGCAGATAACTTTGTAGCTGGTAATATGTTGCGCGATTAATTCTGCCACAGCTTTAACGTAAGAAAGATCTGCCGATCCATCTTCTCCCATAGGGGTGCCAACAGCGATAAATACTACATTAGCTTTTTCAATGGCTTTACCTACGTCAGCAGTGAAGCTGAGTTTTTCAGCCGCCACGTTTTGTGCGATAACTTTTTCAAGCCCTGGTTCATAGATAGGGAGTTTTCCCTGTTCGAGCATTGCTATTTTGTGTGTATCTACGTCAGCGCATATAACCTTGTTACCTATTTCTGCGAGTCCCGGACCTGAAACGAGACCAACATATCCTGAGCCGATCATGACGATGGTAGGATTATTTTGTTCGTATGCTTGCATACAGCTAAGAAATATGAGCAGTAAGATAATATATCTGTGAGAAATGAAGGGTATAGCCATGAATTCCTCCTTTTTTAAAAATTATGTGGCTAATGTTACCGTAACAAATGTTAAATCCTTGGCGCTATGGTTTTATGTTTTGCGCGTTGACATTATCCAGCTGCAGCAGTAGTTTTTAGTGAAAATTGTTGCTGAGTATAAGGAGTGTTTGATGAAGCGACTATTCTGGTTTTTAGTTCTAGTAGTGGCTGCAGTTGTTATTGGTGCGGGAGTATATTTTAAGCATCAGATGATGCGTAAAGTGACTATCGGTCATACGGTAGATGCTGCTGGTCAAAAAGCATTAGTTGTCATAATTCCGTCATATAACAATGAACGCTGGTGTATAAAAAATCTTGAATCAGTGTTTGCTCAAAAATATGATAACTACCGCGTAATCTATATTAACGATAAATCAAAAGACCATACGTTTGAGTTGGTTAAGCAGTATATCGATGAACATGGGTACGCTGACAAGGTTGAGCTGAGAAACAATCCTGAGCGCCTGGGTGCGATGGCAAATTTATATAATGCTATTCATTCATGCAACGATGCTGAAATTGCCGTTATTTTGGATGGTGATGATTGGTTTGCTAACGATCAGGTGCTGAGTCGCGTAAATCAAGAGTACGCCAATCCAGAGGTTTGGCTTACCTATGGTCAATTTGTTTGTTATCCCTCAAATAATCCTGGTTTTTGTAAAGAGTTTCCCTCTTTTATTGCGTGGGCAAACCTCTATCGCAGTTATACATGGGTAGCCACCCATTTGCGTACGTTTTATGCCGGGTTATTTAAGAAAATCACCAAAGAAGATCTCATGTATGAGGGTGAATTTTTGTCGGTACTCTATGATCAAGCGATGATGTATCCAATGCTTGAGATGGCGGGTAATCATGTGCGGTTTATACCTGATGCGCTCTATGTCTATAATCAGGATAACCCTATAAACGATGGCAAAGTGGCTTTGCAAAAAGTGCTTCGTTTTGAGCGCATGGTGCGCCGCATGCCGCGGTATGCAAGGCTCGCTGCTTTGCCAGCTGTTGTGTCATCAGCAGTACCGGCGTAACGGGAGTATATGACGATATTTTTAACGAGAACTGTACATAAAAAAAGAGTAAAAATTAATTCTCCGATCGTCTCGAGTGATTCTGAGCTTTTTAAAAAAAGCGAAGAATTTTATCGAGAGATGATCCTGAAAGAATGTTCTGTTTTGAGATAGTACATCTGTTTTTTAGGTAAAAGAGAGAAGCGTGTAATGAAAAATTCTAAGCTATCACAAATTCCCGTACCCTTGTTTTTGTTTTCCCTTATCTTTTGTATATCTTTGCATGCGGCAGTAGATGTTGCTGGTCAAAAACGAGCAGACATGGTTATTTTCTCATACGATCGTCCGATGCAGCTCTATGCCCTTCTTGAGTCGATTCAACTGTATATGACCGGGTTGGGTCAGGTGCAGATTATTTATAGAGCCAGTGATGAGCGCTATGCTCGTGCGTACACGCAGGTGCAATCCAATTTTCCTACCGCCATTTTTAGGCGGCAGGGCGACAGGCCACGAGAAGATTTTAAACCGCTTACGATCGAGGCTTCCTTTGAATCACCTAACGAATACATTATCTATGCCGTTGATGATATTATCGTAAAAGATTTTGTCGATCTGGGGTTGTGTATAGATCTTCTTGAAAAAACACAAGCGTGGGGCTTTTATTTGCGTTTAGGTGCCAATCTATCAGAGTGCTACCCTTACCATTGCCATCAAGCAGTGCCATCATGCTCAGTGGTGAGCGAGGGAGTTTTGAGCTGGCGATTTTCACAGGGCAGCTATGATTGGAACTATCCTCATACGGTTGATATGACGCTCTATCGAAAAAGCGATATTGAAAAAGATGTGCGTGCTGTTGGGTTTGTTGCGCCCAATTCATTTGAGGGCGCTTGGGCTGGTAGGCGTCCGGGTAGGCCCTGCGGGCTCTGTTATGAACAAACAAAAATAGTAAATCTGCCCCTTAATCGAGTACAAAATGATGCACAGAATAGAACTATGAATTTTCTGACTCCGGTAGAATTACTTGAACGATTTGAGCAAGGACAGCGGATGAATATTTTTAACTTATTCAAGGTTATCAACAAGGGCGCTCATATGGAGTATGTGCCAGTTTTTGTTGGCCTGTAGTTCTTAGAAATGGAAAGAGCATTTTTATGAAGATAGCATTGCTTTTTTTGACCTTGGCGAATGTGTATCACGAAGGGTATTGGAAGGATTTTTTGCAGGGGCATGAAAATCAATATTCGCTCTATGTCCACTCAAAAAATGCTCTATCGAATAATTCATTTTTTAAACCCTATGAAATGAAGCTGAAGGTGCAAACAACATGGGCAAGGACTATGAATGCTCAAGTAGCTATTTTGAGAGAGGCATTGAAAAGCCCTGAGAATGAGAAATTTATTTTTTTATCTGAAAGTACCATTCCTTTGCAAGATTTTGATACCGTGTATGCGACAGTGATGGCTACAGAAAAAAGCCTATTTAATTTTTTTCCTAATCCCAATAAAGGAGCAAGAAGCCTCGAGCGTATTCAAAAAGAGTTTCGCTATAAGAATTCTCAGTGGATTGTGCTTAATAGGAAACATGCAGCATTGATGGCTGAGGACAAGGTCTATCTTCCCATTATCGTTACCTACGTATCAGATCAGGAGCACTACCCCTCAAGTTTTTTGGCGGCACAAGGATTGTTGCAGGATGAGGTGCCTACGATACGACGTATGTTAATTGGGAAAAATCTGTGGACGGCTGCCATCCTATGACTTTTTCAAACTTTAACGATTCATACGAATTTTCCTGCATCACCAATGCTATCAAAGAGGGCATGTTGTTTGCACGTAAAATAGCGGCGTCTGCGAATGTCGGAAAGCTTGACCCATACCTAACTTATCGAAAAAATTATTAATTTTTTAGCTTCAGTCTTAATGAAAGAGAAGTTTAATTCTTTTTACTGTCGGTGGATATAATGATTAAAAAAAATACAAGTTTTTTTTTGTTGCTGTACGCGATGTTGCCATTTTTTGTACTCGCGCAAGAACAGCAAATGCCTTTTAATAAAGTGATTATCTGGGGGCATAAATTACATTCGCATACTCATTCATACATTCATTATGCATTCCATAAGACATTTAAGTACCTGGGATACGATACTTATTGGTTTGATAATCGGGATGATGTGAAAGATTTTGATTTTCATAATTCGTTATTTATAACCGAAGGTCAGGTAGATGGCAATATGCCGCATCGGGATGATTGTCGGTATATTTTGCATAATTGTGATCTAAAGAAATATAAAGCGCTTATGGACCAGGGTAATTGCATTGTGTTACAGGTATATACCCACGACTGTTTGCCAAGAAATGTACTTGAGATAGATGATTATACCTTTATTGATGTAGGCGATAAATGTTTATATATGCCGTGGGCTACCGACTTGCTGCCGCATGAAATAGATGCGATCAAAAAGCAGGTGCCAAACATACAAAAAGAAAAAATGATTTATTTTGTAGGTTCCTATATGGGGGGTGGATTTGATAATAGAACTCAGTACGATGCCTTTAGCGAGGCCTGTGGGGCTCAGGGAATCAGTTTAAAACAGGTTCAAGGGGTAAGTGAGCAAGAGAATATACGTTTAATACAACAATCATATATGGCTCCAGCATTGCAAGGTAAATGGCAATGTGATGTGGGGTATATTCCTTGCAGAATTTTTAAAAATATTAGCTACGGCCAGCCGGGCATGACCAATTCAAAAACGGTTTACGATCTTTTTAAGGGTAAAATTTTATACGCAAGTGATCCAAGTAAGCTTTTTGAGGATGCGCAGGCATATCTCAAGAACATGACGCTTGAGGATCTTTATGCACAAATGGACACGGTGAAAGAAAAGCATACCTATCTGAATCGCATCAATCATTTACTTAACTTTGTGCACCTTATTAAACCGATTCCAGGATACGAATCTAATTTAACCTTGCGGCAATCGCATTAAGGGTATGTTATTTTTATACCATTATTTTATGGACGATATCCTGAAAATTCTTGGATAAAAAAAGAAAAAGAAATATTTTTGATGCGTAAGGATGCGTATTTTTTTATTTCTAGTGCAAGGCTGTACAGAAGGAGATGTTGATGAAAAAGATATTTTCTGTTGCGCTTTTGGTGGGTTGCGCGCTTATCTATGGAGAGGGCGGTAATAAGCTTGAAAATGGGCAAGAGGTATGCTACTCGGGACAAATTTTATCAAAATATAAAAACTATTTGGAACAGGGTACCTACGAAGGATTTGAAAGTAGCGAGTGGCCAGCTTGGCGAGAAAAGCCTCAGTCGCGCTATCAAACATTTAAAATAGCGTTTGAACATTTCGAGAAAACTAACGGAAAAATTGTCGTTGAGCTTGGTACCACAAGAAGCTTTACCCATGGGGGCTTGCCCGGCTGCAATCGAGATTGGTCGGGGTATTGGACGCCGCAAAATCCAGAAAACTGGGATTGGGGCGCTGGTTCATTTACGCGTATGGCAGCTGAATGCCTTGCGCATACAAATCCAGTTATTCATACGGTTGATCTAGAGGCAGCGCATATTGCTCGCTGTAAGGTTATCACACAAGATTTTGCATCGATTATGCAGTACCATGTCTGTTCGTCTGAATATTTTCTGAGTACCTGTGATTTGCAAGGCAAAATTGATCTTTTATATTTGGATACGGGAAATATGACTCCTATTGAGCCAACTGCACAGTTGCATCTTGCTGAGGCAAAAATTATAGTCGAACGAAATTTGCTTTCCCCTCAAGGAATTATTCTTATTGATGATGTGCGTAATCAAACCCCTAAAAAGTTTGGGGAAACATCGGAATTGGGTAAGGCAAAATATTCTATTCCTTATTTTTTGCAACATGGGTATGAGCTTGTGGCAAGTGAATATCAAGTAATTCTTAGAAAAAAATAAACTATACGTAGTAAGAAAGAGTTTTTGTTGGTCAGTTTTCTTCGACCAACAAAAACTCTTTCTGTTATTTGAGCAATTTTTTTGTATTATTTTAGTTCGTTATTTTCTTATGGCAGCATGATTTTTATCAAGCGCAAGTAGTTTTTTAGGGTACGGTAAATTCCAGCTCTCTGGGTAGCAGTATGATGGATTTAAAATTACCGTTGGTTTGTGGTCGATAAAATAGCGGTTTAAGTGGCTTTCATCATGCCACACGGCAACAATATTTTTTTCTAAATCTATTTTAATGTTTTTCGTGATCGCTTCGGTCATAGCCAGAACGTTAGCTGCTTTGCCACCATAAAAGCCGCCAGCAAAATACAGATTTCCTTCTTGGGGCTTTATGTAAGCCGTTGAACTACTTCGAGTTTCATAGGTGCCTCGTTTGCCGACATATCCTGGGTGCTGAGTGCCGACCAAATTGCCGAGTATTTCGTCACCGACTATATCAACAAAGAGCATGTCTGCATCACAGGCAAAAAGGTAATCCATCTGTTGTAGACGTTCTTTTTGTTGGGCATACATATCCATGCGCATCATGGTATCAAAAGGCCAGCCTAATTTTTTTTGATAGATTGAGACGATATTTTCTGCTTTTGGGGCCTGGCCATCAGTGAAAATAAAATAGGTTATCTGGTGTCCTGGGCAAAAATGTTTGTTTGCTGAATTAATGAGAGGTTCAACAAATTGAATATATTTGCCGGTAGCAACGACTAAAAGTCCTATGTTAGACGAAAAAAGGGGAGATGCGCTGAAAAATAGGCCGAGTAAGAGGGGCATGCAGCTTTTGGTGTGTTTGAAAAAAAGTGTTGTTGCTTTCATAGTAACCCTTTGATCATAGATCTGTGGGACGCTCTGTTTTTGCATAGGGAGGTCGGCTGCGCACCCACAGGTCGATATCTTGTTGTGTTTGTCTAGAAACTTTGTGATCATTAATGTCATTGGCGCCATTATAGATATATAAAATATCAGATATAAAGGCAAAATGATTACGAGCCATCTCAGTCATGGGCAACATGACGGCAATGTCTCCTGACATTGATAAAAATTTACCATCGAGCATTAGGTCTTCTATTTTTATTTTTTTAAACAGCCAGGCATAATATGTTCTTAAGTGGGAAAAAGCATAGTATTGGTTTCTGAAGGTATTTTTTTCTACCACCAATTTGGGGATTGGTCTATTAAAGCCACGAGAGCCTGATGGCCATTCTTGATATTGTCCATAGGTAAGCCATACATCGTGTTGTTGATAGACAGCATTTATATATGCCAATACTTGGTCATGGGGTAACCAATCATCACCATCGACAATTACGATAATAGCATTATCTGGGCATGCGTGAATCATGCGGTACTGGTTAGCCAGCGCTCCTTGCCGCTCGGCATTTCGCGTAAGTAAAATTTTATGTTCCATGTTTTTTGTTTTCACGTATTGAGCCACCAATTCACCGGTGCCATCAGGAGAGGCATCATCGGTGTAGAGTAGGGTATAATTGGTGTATTTTTGCATGAAAATGGAATCAAGATTGCGTTGGTACCAGCGTGCATTTTTGTAGCTTGCGGTGACGATCACAATGGGTTTTTCTTGAAGATTTATTGGGAGGGCATTGGCATACATTGATGTGTGATTGACGACAAAGAGAACGGTAATCGAAAGTAATCGGGTGAGTAGAGTGTGCTTCATCAACAACTCCTAGTATTGTTTATATCTTCTACTATTTTGGCAGTTTGTTTAGATTCATAGATATTTGTTTTTGGGGGCAGCCTAGCTCCAAGGCGTGTAGAAAATTTTTGCGTGCTTGGGTGTAATTTTTTTCTTGAGACAATATGAGCCCATTCCATAATCTAAAATATTTTCCCTGTCCAAATTGATCCGAAAAGATGGTAGTGAAATTTTTAATTGTTTCTTTTTCTTGTCCTTGAGCGAGAGCTATTGTTTTTTCAGTCTCTAGAATTTGGTTGAGATCAGCGATGTCTTCGTCACTTTCAATAAGACGGCTTGCAGTGCAAGCTTGTATAACGGGTGAGGCAATAACAGGCTCAAGAGAATCATAGGCGATTGCTATATCCCCATAGATTATAAACTGGTAGTTTGGATTTATGTCAAGAATCGCTTTTCGTAATTCATTCACAGAGGGGTAGCCTAAAAGGGCCGAGTCTTGTACTTTTTCGAAATGCTGAAAACAACGAATATCATCGACTAAAATCACGGCGTTTCTAATGCCAGAATTTTTTATTGCCGCTAGCTCTTGAATAATGGGGGTATTTTCATTTCCTTTTGCGGTTTGACCACCGCTATAATGCCCATCAAGCCAAAAGAGGATTTTTTCTTTTATAGCAGGTAATATCCTTGATAAAACTTCCGGTGAGTTGCCAAAATGAATTCTGACATGACTATAGTTTTCAAATCGTTTTGATGCTTGTAAGTAAATATTTTTTGCGAGTTCTATTGAGTGAATTTTGTTAAAAAATGGTAGCGCTTTATTGACAGTTTCACCGCTATAGGTTCCTGATTCTATAAAAACTGTGCAAGCAAACAAACTGGCCATTTCTTTTATAAAATCAGCTTTTAGCGAGAAATCTTGGTTTTTAACATTTTTTAATGTGAGAATGTGCTTTGTTTGATTATGTGCGATAACAATATTAGTTACACAAAAACAATACAGTGATGACCATATAATAAAGGTTGCTTTTTTTTGCTTCATTGGTCGGATCCTATTTTTGTATGCCAATTATTTCATACGACGAAAGAGAGTTTTCTAACATATGGTGAAATGGTTGACAGGTGGTGGCATTGTAAGACTTTCTGATGTTTTCTAACAGCGTATTGTGTTGTTCAAAATAACCGTTCCAACCTTGGAGCTGCCCAGTTATATAGCACATTGGCGCATTGCAAAAGTTTTTTCTAGCAACAAGATCCTGGACAAAAAGAGGTGTTTCGGAAAGAGCGAACGTCGAGATAAACAAATCAATAGATACATTAAGTTTTTCAAACAGATAGATAGGTATTAAGTGAATGGCCCCTGTTTCGTAATCTGACCTTTCTTGATCGTGTATAAGAATCTTTGTATCGGGTAATGTTGTCTGTAAAAAAAGAAATTGCAGAGCAAGTAATTCTGGTAAATCGATAATGAAAACGGTGGAGTTAGGTATTATTTTTTTAAAAACACGTGCCAAATTTCCATAACCACCGCCAAAATCAACTAGTGTTTTTATATCAGGACGATTGGGAGTTTCCAATATTTTTGCTGCATAAAAAAGCGCGCCTAATGTACTAGTCGAACAATTTAACTCAGCACATTCTTTGGGTAAAAGTCCAAAAGAGGTGTCTTGGTAGGTAGCTATTGTCTTTTTTGTTTGGGGGCTGACACATTCTAAAAGATACGTTTTTTCATATTTTTGAAAAAGAGAATTGCCGTGTCTTACCATAGAACCACTAATGACTGGTGTATGCAAAAATCTTTCATTGGGAGCACCCAAAAGAACTTGTCGTATGATTTTTCGATTGTTTTCCCAGCATGAGTGACAATACTTTTTGAGCTGAGGATTTTCAGTTTCATTGAGAGCTGCTTCTAACTTTTGGTATTCATGTTGCATGGTAATCCATTGTTGTTCGAATGATGGATTGCTTTGAATCTGCGCGTAAGTAAAAAAGAGCATGCTTATAGTAATTGATAATGTATATTTTATTCTGTATATCTTCATTGCTTCTCCTTTATTATTATGAGATTTTAGATGGAGACTATTGTCTCTACCTAAAAAAGTCAAATAAGTTTTTAAAACATTAAGAAAAGGAGTGTTAGTGATTAAAATTAATAGAGTTGCGTATCGATTTCTGGTGAATATTTTTACTTGTTTTGTTCTTATATCTGGCCAACGGCAACTTTTTGGTTACTCATTTAAAAAAGTAACGATCTTAGCGAGTGATGCAAATGTCTTATCATATAGAGGGCCAGCTTCTGTTGTCCGTAGTCTTTTAACAGGTTTGCGAAAAATGGGGGTTTTGTTCAATTGTAATCCGGCAACCAGTAATGAGTATGGTGAGGTTGTTATTGTTTTATCTAATTTTGACTATCTTAGGCGGGCAATTCAATTAAAGAGGATGGGTAAGGTAAAAAAATTGATCGCTGGACCTAATATAGTTAGTTACCCTGAGGAGGCAAATTATATAGCCGCATCGCCCGAAATAGATAGATATATTCAGCCTTCACTGTGGGCTAAATTATGGTTTTTGGAGGTAGGGTCAAATTTTCGTATTGCTATATGGCCTGCTGGGGTAGACTCAGAATATTGGAAGCCAAATGAAAATCAGGTGGCTGGAGAGAAAAAAAATGTTTTAGTTTATATAAAAGGAGCTCCGCGGGAGATGGCTATTGCTGTAGAAAATCTTCTACGCAAGTATGGTTGGCAGCCATTATGTATACACTACGGTTCATACACGGTTGTTCAATATAAAGATGCTTTATTGAAAAGTAAAATTGCGGTGTTTTTGGGTGGTACGGAATCACAAGGAATTGCGTTAGCAGAAGCTTGGGCTATGGATGTGCCAACATTGGTATATAACACTCGTAAGTTATTCTATAGAGGTAGGCAATTTTCAATGGCATCATTTTGCCCCTATCTCACTGATAAAACGGGAATTGATTGGCGGGAGCTTGATGAATTGGAAGGACTTATAAAAGCAATGCCTTATTATTTAGATGTATTTTCTCCCAGGGAATGGGTATTAAACAACATGACTGATGAGGTGTGCGCAAAAAAAATGTTGGACATAGTGGAAGCTTGTTTTTGTTAATTTTTATTTTCCCAAAAAAGTTATGTTAAAATTCCATTAACTGACAGATTCCTGTTCCAAAAAAATTAACTTTAAGGTCGAAATGATTAATTTCCAATAAAGAGACGTTTTTTAAGTGTGCGATGTAATGAGCCGCTTCTTGTTCGAGATTAATCATGTTTTTTTCCATTCTAGAATAATCGATTTGTTCGAGCATGTGTTTTAGGTATTTATAGCGCATGGCAAAGCAGCCGGTAAAAATTTGACCGTCATCAAATTTTTTTATAAAAATATCTATATTTTGATTCCGTTCAACACACTTCAAGAACTTGTCTGAGTGAAAGCAATATCTTCCAGTGAGCTTAACGATCATATCGTCATCATCGAACTGAAAAAAACTGAAACAGGCCAGCATTGAGAGTGCTTCGTTAATCCCCTTATTGCGGAGTGTTGGATTGTTTGTTTGAGCGTAAAATACATGAGTCGCGTAATAATCCAGAAAAGTTGGACCTTGTACACATGATTCAACGACATAGGATGGGTAACCAAATTGGGTTATTTTTTTCAGACTATCAATATATTCTGTTTTGCGCAGTTCATATTGATTTGGAATGAGGGCTGCCGTGCATAGAATGCGAATTTTACTGTGACTTGGGAGAGGAAAAGAGAGCAATATGCAAGATATGAAAGTACGAAGTGATATTTTTGAAACGGGTTTCACAATAAAACTTTCAAAACATTACATTAATTGTCGAGATTTTTTTCAAGCTTTTGTAAGAAAACTTTTTCATCAAACTTTGTTAATTCGATCCAGGCGCGAGTATTCCACCCACATAAAGCATCCATGAGGCTACCAAAATCGAATAAAAAAACATTATCCAATTTGTTCCAGAGGCGTTTTTGGAGAGCTCTGCCGGAACAACCCATTGCAGTAACTATGATTTTATATTCTTCAGTAGGCATTTGTGCAATTTGAGAGAGACATTCTTTTTCAATTCTATCTATGCATCTATATGATTGTTGTGTTGGTGTGGGGATGAATATGCACTGTTCGCCAAAAAGAAGGGTGCGCATATGGTTTGGAATGTTCTGATTGCCTACCAAAAGACGGCAGTTATTTTTTTTCAAAAATTTTAAGAAGTCTATGCAAACTTGAGGCGCGGTTGTAGCAGAAAAATGAAGAGCTGCATGGGAATAAACGTCGGTTATTGGGCTATTCCAGATCGGTTGGGCCTTGTGTAGAATATCGAGGCACCAAGAGTAGGGGCTTTCATGGTTACCTGGAAACATTCCTACTTCCCAACCACCAAGTTCTTTACAATATAATGGTAGGCATCGCAGAACATTCTTGTTAGTTAATGCAAAAGCCTCTCTCATTTCAAGCATTAGGGACTGGTTTGCTGGTTGTAGCAATTCTCCTTGTCCCAATGCCAGATTTATATCACCATCGCCAAAGCGAAAATAGGCACCCTTTTCCTTTTTTTCTATTATTTCTTGGATCGTACTAAGTGTTTTTTCTGCTCCCTGAAAATTTAATGAAGGATAGGCGGCGGTGGAAAAAGTAGTATTTGACGCAAAAATAATGTTAATGAAAAAGATTTTTCGTAGAGGAAAGAGCAGATATTTATTCATTATTTTTTTATTTTTTTCATGAGGTTTGTCATAGATGTTTTAATAGAAGGAATACCAGGAAATTCTTTTAATAGCTTGCTCACATCTAGTTGATTATTTGAGCGTTGTGCCTTCAGGATCGTGTTTTGTTCTTCGACGGTAAAATTTTGATAGGTAAAAGTGGGATCTACATAGTGTTTGTAAAGGTCTAATATTTCATTATGGCTGATTGCACCAGGGTTAACAAAATTGTAATTCCCCGTGAGTTTTCGCTCGGCCATAATTGGGATTAGGGGAAGTAAATCAGGCAATATGCTCATAGAATTGGGTATATTAATTACTTTTTTATAGCGGGTGATCTTGGTAATAAAATTTCTTGGATGCAGATCATCTGAAATTGGCATGCGCAGGCGTAGATTTAGAACGTTTGGATAGTTTTGCAGTAATGTATCGAGCATCAGTTTTGTTTTTGAATAAAATGAACCGGTGAAATTAGGTGCATCGGTTTCTGAGTAGCCAATGCCGCTATACATAGGGTGCGTTTTGTTATATGCGTAAATGCATCCAGTGCCAAGGTTAATCATGTGTATGTTGTGTTGGAAGCAAATATCCGCGAGGGTAAGTGCGCCAATAATATTGTTGCGTAGTGTGTCTTGTTTATGATCTTCGCACCAATCTACATTGGGAGTTCCGGTAACGCCTGCAGCATTAATGATGCAATCAGGTTTTATTTGTTCGATTTCTCTGATTATTTGTTCGCGATTCTCCAGGCGCGACTCGGCTGGAATGGCGACATATTCTTTTTTATTCAAAAGCTTTACCAGTTTTTGACCAATCCAACCAGTTTTTCCGCCAAAAACCAGAAAAGTTTTTACAGGGGAAGCTTCTAGTGCTATATGTGTTAGGAATACGAAAACTAGCAGTATTTTTTTCATTTTTTCTACCGTTTAAAAATGAAACAGAGAGAATTATAAAAATGTATGCTCTTAATGTGCTGTTGAAAATAAGAGAGTTTTTCGTTTATTGATGAAGGGCATTTACTCAAATCACCCAGGCCGGTGTATCCACCAGTTGTATTAACATCCATCGCCAATTCTTTTAAGAAATGCAAGGTGGTTTGTGGGCCGGCGTAAGGTTTTTCTTGTGTTCCACTACCCCCATATTTTTGCCAAAAAGAAGTATGAAGATCTTCTATAATGTAAATACCATTTTTCTTGACTGAAGGAAAAAGTGCTTTGAAACTTGTTATTTGTTGTTGCATGGTGTGGCCACCATCATCAATTATGATGTCAAACGCGCCGCCAGATTGTTCAATAAAGAGTGATAATTGTTCTTGGTTTTCCTGATCACCAATAAAGCAATGAGAGCGTTGCGAAAGCTTTTGTTGAATATCAAGGACCGTTTTAGGTTCGATATCTAAAAAAAATAATGTTGCATTATCGAAATACTCTTCCCACATACGCGCTGATGCTCCGTCAGCTATGCCTATTTCTAAAAATCTAAGGGGAGCATGCTGTATTTTTTGAAAATAAGGTTCGTATGTTTCAGTGTAATTGTGTATTGTTGAGCCTTTATCGGTACCATATTTTAAGGCGAGATTGTTCAAATCAATGGGGATGATAAAAACAGGAGTGATGCATAACAAGAAAAATAATAGGAATATCATTACGGTTGTCTTTCTATTTTAATGCATTTCGATAACATTACCGTTGGTGTAAATTGGCAGGCTTTGCATGGTTTCTTGTTTTTCCCATCGTTCTTGATGGTCAATATACCAGCGTATGACGTCTTTAAGTCCTTCCTCGAAGGGAATTTCTGTTTTCCAACCGAGAAGTTTATAGGATTTCTCTGTTGAGGAGACATGACATCTGACTTGCCCGGGGCGGTCACCAATAAATTTAAGATACTGATCGTGGGGGAGGTTGAAATAATCAAGGATCAGTTTGGCAATATCAATAACCGAAACGCCCTTGCCGCTACCAATATGGATAATTTGATTTTTAATCTGAGAGAAGTCTTTCATGTGCAGAGCCAGATCTAATGCACGAGCCATATCTTGAGTGTTTACCCAATCCCGTTTTTGTAGGCCATCGCCATGTACGGTGAGAGGTTTGCCCTTTATAGCACTAGAGATGAATCGGGGGATAACTTTTTCCAAGTGTTGTTGGGGACCATAATTATTGAATGGTCTAAAAATAATGGCGGGTACATCATAGGTACACCAGTAGGCATACACTAATCGATCTGCTCCTGCTTTTGCCGCAGCATAAGGAGAGCGCGGCTTGATGGGATGATTTTCATCCATAGGTTCTGTTTCAGCGGTACCAAGAACTTCTGATGTTGAAATATGAATAAACCGTTCTACCTTTTTTGCATGTTTAACCAGTGCTGTCATCATACAACGGGTACCCATGACATCGGTATCAAAAAAAGTGGTGTCGTCGTAAATGCTGCGAGTTACGTGAGACTCGGCTGCAAAATGAACGACCAAGTCTGATCGACTCATTAATGCATCTACAACCGGATAGTTGGTGACTGAGCCGTAAAAGAACTCAAAACGAGGAGAACTTTTGATGTATTTGGGAATATTTTCAAGGCTACCGGCATAGGTGAGGGCGTCCAGCACAATAAAATGATAACTAGGATACTTGTCGAACATATATTTGAGGAAATTGCTACCTATAAATCCTGCTGCACCAGTCAAGAAAACTACTTTTTTAGTATCTTGTTTAGCGGGAGAGGAAAGGGTTTGTTCTGATGATTGTGCAGCGAAAAAAAATGCAGTGAGAGCGAGAAGTGAGATCTTGATAGGGATCTTCATTATGTTTTCCTTTTTTAGGGAAGTCTCAATTTTCCGCCTCATTCTAGCTCACTTTTCATGCTTGTCAAATAATAGACTTTTCATTTTTTTATGGGTTTGCCACTGGTAAAATCTTTTGTTATAAACTACTAAGATCAGAGAAATTTTTTATTGTTAGAAAATTTATGACTGGTGTGTTCACTGCTTAACAGGCCACTAATGCTGCGCAAAAAAGCAGGTAGATTCTTATTGCGGTCACTTGCTGCTGCACAATATTTTTAACCTGGGAGGGGTGCAATTTCCCGAGGCTGACTAGGTTCAGATAGATATGGGAAAAAGTGGTAAAATAAAAGGCCTCCACAAAGCTCTAATTTGGAAGGCCTTTTTATGCAGCAATATAAACTGCACAAGAAATTTGTCTTATA
>JAJYDS010000028.1 GCA_021777215.1 bacterium | reverse complement strand
TTAACCTCTATGTTAAAAAGTACAATTCTTATCGTCCCCACCAAGCTTTACAGTACCTGACGCCTCTGCAATACTATAGCTCTGTATTCGGGGCCTAATTTTTCCCAAATGTATTGAACCAGGTCAGGTGCTGGCAAAAAAACTCCCATTGCAGTAAAATATAACACCGTATGCCCACAGTCTCTGAATAAAAAAATCGGTACAAACAATCAACACACAATACAAAAAAATTATGAAATTATCCCTCGAACAGGCGAATTCCTGCATTAAACTCCTTAATCAACTCGACATGCTCGCGCTCGACACCTTCCCCATCAAACACGAAGACCACACACCAGAAAGTGAAGAACAAGCAATTCTGGCACTTCGCCTGAAAGGGCGGCGCCGATGGCAAGAATGCTCAGCTACATTTATTGATGCCTATATCGGATTGCATCCAGAACTCACCCCGCAGGAGATTCAAAACCTAAAAAGCTGGAAAAACAGACAGCGTCAACAATACGTCGTCACCTCATATACCGACGATACTGCCATTGTGGTACACACAAATAGCATGCTCACCTTTGAGATCACCCATCTAACCGATACGTTCAGCATAGTACTGAACGCCTCAGAACTGCCAACTGTAATAGAAACCACCCTATTACCCTATGAGAACACTATAGTGTGGGATGGCCTTATATTACTTCTTACTAGAGGCCCAGTAAAAAAAGAAATCGCAGACTTTTTCAATGGGTTCACGGATATCATTCAAAAAAACAACGGCGTTATCCGTTCACTTTAGACAAACTCAACCACACCGCTCCAAAAACAAGAGATCGCACGGGCACAATACTACTGTATTGCGTCTACGCCAACCAGCATTCCATTTTGGGCCCCTTTTAACAGATGAGCGCTTTTATGCTAAAATAGAAGCTAATCACGTATATAACCAAAAGAAAAGAGCATGAATAGCTTCAAATTCGAATTAATTCATCAATCAAAGCGTTCCAGAGCGCGCGTTGGCCGCATCCATACCCCACACGGCATTATTGACACACCCAACTTTGTTGCGGTGGGCACCAATGCCACCCTCAAGGCCCTAGATAGCCAAACAGTCGATGACTTGGGACTTCAATTGATGTTTTGTAACACCTACCACCTCATGCTCCAACCTGGCACTGAGACTATTAAAAACGCCGGCGGCCTCCATCGCTTCATTAACCGCAATGCCCCCATCATCACCGATTCAGGAGGGTTTCAGGTTTTTAGTTTGGCATACGGCACCGTAAAAGACGAACTCAAAAGCCGTGGGCAGAAAAAGCAGGATGGTTCAGTACTCAAGATCACCGAAGAGGGGGTGCTATTTCGCTCCTATCGCAATGGCGATAGCATTCTCCTTACCCCCGAAACCTCTATAGCTGCACAAAAAGATTTGGGTGCCGACATTATTATTCCTTTTGACGAATTACCACCCTACCATATTGATCAAAAAGTACTCACTGAGTCACTTCACCGCACCCATCGTTGGGAAAAACGCTCTCTGGATGCCCATCTGGCAGATAGACAAAATCAGGCCATGTATGCGGTTATTCACGGCGGCGTAAGTCAAGAACTACGTACCATGAGCTGTGACTACCTCACCCAACTGCCTTTTGATGGGTTTGCTATCGGCGGCAGTTTTGGCAAAACACGAGAACAAATGATAGAGATGCTCAGTCACACCCTGCCACAACTGCCTACGGATAAGCCAAACCACTTATTGGGCATAGCAGATTTAAATTCACTTGAGCCAGGCATACAGTTGGGCATTGATACCTTTGACAGCTCACATCCAACCCGCTGTGCTCGTCATGGCCTGGCGTTTACCAAAAAAGGCTTTGTAAAACTACTCAACAGCGCAAACAAAGAAGATTTTAACCCGATCGAACCAGGCTGCACCTGCTTGACCTGTACAAAGTTCTGCCGCGCGTACATACACCATTTATTCAAAGCAAAAGAGATGACAGCCTACTCACTCACGTCCATCCATAACGTACATCGCATGATCGAACTCATGCGTGAGTATCGTCAGGCAATCATGCTCGATGAATTATAAGCTCATGTTAAACACATTTTTATTCTTGTTCTCAAAAAACGACATTATACTTTTAGCCCTGAGATAGGTCATGAAAAAACTAAGTTCACTAGACAATCCAATAATCAAACGAGTGGTCAGTTTACACCAGACAAAAAGTCGCAATACCCATGGCTGTTTTATTGCTGAAGGCTGGCGTACCATTACAACGCTGCTTGCGGGTAACATGAAACTTGCAGGCCTTTATGTTATCGAAGCCCTAGTTGAACAAGCTCAAGACACGTTCAAAAAACATGAGCTCACTCTCGTCAGTGAAGCAACCATGAAAAAAATGAGCCAAGCAAGCACACCCAGCGGTATTTTGGCTGTCTTTTATATGCGCCAAAACCCATCAAGTGATGCCATGGGCCCCGGTCTGGTTTTGGCAAATATAGCCGATCCAGGAAACATGGGTACCCTTATTAGAACGGCGGTAGCAATGAATATCGACACGGTGGTAATGGTAGAAGGAACTGACCCTTGGGGTTACAAAGTAATACAGGCAACCGCGGGCACTATCGCCCAAGTAAAACTCTACCAAACCAGCTGGCAACATCTGCTGCGCGCCAAAGGAACCCGCAAACTTTACGCATTAGTTCCCCATGATGGCAAAAACATAGAAAAAACTAAATGCAATGATGGCTTGTTGGTCATTGGCAACGAGGCACATGGCTTACCTGAAGAATGGATTCTACAATGCGAAGAGCAAGTAACCATCGCTATGTCAGGAAAAGCAGAAAGTCTTAATGCCGCTGTTGCTGGCGCTATTGCATCGTATATCGCATTTGGAAAAAAGGCTTAATGCTCCTGAAGGCTCAAGCCCGACGTAGCTTGCCGAGCCGGAATGCACGGATAAGCGAAGACAGGCGTGCTCGATAGCACGCATGTAGCATTCGGCAAAAGAGCCTAGGCTTGCTTGTTACTCTAACGGCGGCTCAGGCAACAATTTTTGCAATACATCAGTATGGTCTGAAGTATCTTCGTCCTCATCGACTGGGGGCGTATAGGCAGTTGCCATTACTCGTACTTTATTGTCAGAAAGGTACGACAGTTCACTTATTGCAGAGATAGCAACCTCAGACTTGCCAAGAGGAATAAGCGGCAACTCATCAAACGTTTCTTTAATTGGCCGATTTTCAACTGCCGTATTTGGTAACGATATAGTTAGAAAAAGCAGTTGATCATCCGCATCACGACAGGCAGCCGTTACCCGATCACGCGACGGGGAAATCGCCGCATGAGTTGCGTGGCAACCAGTGCCATCGTAGACAGGATTTTGCCCATCAAAAATCTGCAATTCCCCTTCTGTTACCTGCACCGTGAGCGCATCACGCCGTGCCAGAACACGCGTCTCGGCATGCTTGGATATCTCGCGCATTCCCTGCTGCGCATAATCTTGCTCAAAAGATGATGACGCTTCAGAGTCGCCATCCACACCAAGCGACCGAACCTTCTCCTCTAACCCTTGCTTTTTCTCAAGCTCTGCAAGACCAGCAATTTCAAACTCTAACCCCTTGGCTGATCGCACTGACAATACTCCACCGTCTTTATGGACGTCGGCGCTTTCTGGTTCAGAATCTGAATCGGAAAGCAAATCAGCCCAACGGACCGGTTGCTTGGAATTATCTTTAACTACAGGATGGACATTGGAATACAAATCAGCAAAAAAATCTTGGTTCATCGAAGAACAACGATCCATAGCTGCAAGAGACATCGCTGCACTCAGCACCCAGATCTCTATAAAAAACCATACATCAATACGCATACGCTCCTCCTTTGAAAACGAAAACTTCAGAACATGGTAATACTTTCATTGTACTGTATCGGATAAAATAAAGACAACTCATAACAGGTATTAAATAAGTCCTTTCGCAAACTTTTTTTAAAAACACCACCATAAAAGTGACATTTTTGCAATAACCCGCTTTTGCTATACACTTTGAACTAAGAGAAACTGCATTGGCCAGATATTTTTAGGATTTGTATGAGCACAGGACAGACTTTATCACTCCGTAACGCCATCTTTATCAATATTAATATTATGCTTGGCGTGGGTGTCTTCATAAACACAGTAGAACTGGCAAAAGGGACAGGCTGGATAGGCGGGTTCCTGTACATGGCAGTCGGCATACTTATGCTCCCACTTATTCTTTCCATGGTAGCCCTCTTGCGGCTCCATCCTGGTGGCAATTTTTATACCTTTGGCACTAAAGAAATTGGCACATTCGCCGGCTTTATCAGCACCTGGGGATATTTTAGCGCCAAACTCGCTTCCAGCGCTATCATGATCCATACCTCAGTATTGCTTATGCAACAACTTATTCCTGCTCTGGCAATCCTGCATCCCTTTATACTCGATGTAAGTATTTTAAGTATTTTTGTTGGCCTCAATACCCTTAACTTGCAAACAGGCGGCACAATACAAACGGCCTTTTTAGGATTCAAGCTTATTCCCATACTATTTACCATTTTGAGTGGTATTTTTTTGTTTCAAGGTTCATATCTTTCACCAGATCATATTCTCTGGCAAGGTATTCCCGCTGGACTACCACTGCTTGTCTATGTCGCTATGGGATTTGAAGCCGCCGTGTCACTGAGCAGTAAAATTGAAAATTCAGAAAAAAACGCCCCGCGCGCAGTCTTAATTTCATATGCTATCGTCATGAGTATCGCGACGCTCTTCCAGCTTATGTTTTATGGCGCTGTTGGGCCCGCACTGAGCGCCGCAGTAGATTATAGAAATGCTTTCCCGAGCCTCATTGCTCTCATCGTCCCTGCCGGCTCAGCAATTGCCTCCAAACTCCTTACCGTGCTCTACCTAGCAATTGCCAGCTCGGCTTTAGGAGGCAGCTATGGTCTTATTTTCAGCAACAGCTGGAACCTCTATAGCCTCGCTCAAAATAAGCATGTTTTTTTCTCAAAACTTTTAACATCACTCAACAAGCATCAGATCCCTTGGGCCTGCGTGATCACTGAAGGTATTGTCTGCCTTTTCTTTTTGGCTATCACCGGTGGCGCGCAAGTACTGCTGCAACAATTGGCCGTTTTTGGCACCACGGTCACCTATGCACTCTGCGCTCTTGCTCTCCTGCTAGCCAAAATAAAAAAACCTCACATTGGCGTCTCTCTGTGGATACCAATCCTTGGCCTGACCAGCTGCTCGATACTCCTGGGCGCCTGCATTCGGGGTTTCATGATTAAAGGAATCGCCGCGCTGTTTGCCTTCTTAGCCATCCTGCTTCTTGGTTGCTGGATGTTTTATCGCAAAAAACAGCTCACACCAATCATGCGTAATCACTTCACACACCAATAACGAAAAATTCTCTTTTCTTTTGCCGCAACATGCTTTTGTTATACACTTTCAAGTAGTAAAACTGCTGTTATAACAACTGTTTTTTGAGAATGATATGAATACAGGTCAGACAGTATCACTCCGGAATGCCATTTTTATCAACATCAATATTATGCTCGGCATCGGTATTTTCATAAACACCGTTGTGCTCGCCAAACAAATGGGCTGGATTGGCGGATTGCTCTATCTGGCTGTTGGCTTCCTTATGCTTCCGCTCGTTTTATCTATGGTAGCTCTCCTACGTTTGCATCCGGGTGGGAATTTTTATACCTTTGGCGCCAAAGAAATGGGTTCTTTTGCCGGTTTTATCAATACGTGGGGATTTTTCAGTGCTAAACTAGCCTCCAGCGCACTCATGATCCATATACCAGTTCTGCTTATACAAGAGCTCATCCCTCCATGCGCTCTGGTCAGTCCGTACATCATAGATTTTTTTATTTTGAGCATTTTCATAGGACTCAATTTGCTCGATGTAAAAACAGGCGGGGCTATTCAAACTGCCTTTCTGGGATTCAAGCTCATTCCAATGCTCTTTACCATTTTAGGTGGCATCTTTTTATTTCACGGCTCCTATCTATCGCTAGACCACATACGATGGAAAGGAATCCTTAATGGATTCCCGCTGCTTGTCTATACTGCCACAGGATTTGAATCAGCCGTATCTCTGAGTAGTAAAATTGAAAATTCTGAAAAAAATGCTCCCCAAGCTATCTTATACTCCTATGCGATCGTCATGGGTATTGCCGCACTTTTTCAAGTTATATTTTTTGGTGCAATAGGACCAGCGCTTGAGACAGCTATCGATTATCGCGCCGCATTCCCAAGTCTGATTGCACTTATGAGCCCAGCAAATTCGCTTTTGACACACAAAATCCTTGCCGTACTTTACTTAGCAATTGCCAGCTCGGCGCTGGGTGGCAGTTATGGGCTCATTTTCAGCAATAGTTGGAATCTCTATAGCCTGGCCCAACATAATCATCTCTTTTTTTCAAAACTATTTACCTCGCTCAACAAATATCAAATACCCTGGGCCTGCATACTTGCAGAAGGTGTTTTGTGTTTTTTTTATCTGGCGGCAACTCGCGGTGCACAAGTACCATTGCAACAATTGGCCGTTTTGGGCTCAACCGTCACTTATACATTCTGTGCGCTGGCCCTTCTGATTGCTAAGCTTAGAAAACCATACCTAGCCGTATCCCTCTGGACACCTATTCTTGGACTTGCCAGCTGCTCTCTACTCCTGGCCACCTGCATGAAAGCTTTTTTTATTGAGGGCATGACGGCATTTTTTGCCTTCTTAGTCATTCTACTTCTGGGAAGCTGGATGTTTTATCGTAAAAATGCAGCTCATGCAAATCAATAACGTCACCTTGTACATAAAAGAGGCAAAACAGCCTTCCCTCTGGCATACTAGAACTAGTATATGAAAGGGGAAATATATGCATAAACCAATTTTTTTACTTTTTTATTTTTTGTGCGCAAGTACCATAACGCCACTCATACATCCCATGTACGACGGCAAAAACGCACTCCCATCATCACGCTCCTCAAACAAAATATACATCACCCACGAATATGGGGAAGAATATCGGCAACCACGAGGATACGGTGGGCTACACAAAAACCCAACACTACCAGGTACAATTGAAGGCCAAGTCTCACCTGAAAAAGATGAAACACTTGAAAGTTTGAAAGCCATTCAGCGCAAATACACCTCCCAGCCGCCAACGCCCCAGACTCCCCAAGCAGCCCCAATACCGCAGGAAAACAAAAAACGCCGTAAAAGCTTATGTGTTTTCACGCAAGAAGAAACGCCACGGCTTGCATATACAACTCAAGCCACTGATGATTCAGAGAATGTCTCTGTGCACGCAAACTGTGCCAAACCATTGGGCAAACGATACAGTGTTACCTTGTCGGAAATAAGTGATCACTCAGGGGATGAAGAAGCTCATACATCAATGAGCCAAGACCCTATCGTGCACTCAAATAGCCTTACCACAAGGCTTTCAGTGCAACTCAGTCCGTATGAAAAAGACACGGTAGAAAAAGCAATAGACGAAATTCACGATACCAATGACCCGGTAAGCAAAGCGGAAAAACAAAATATGCTGTTACTCAATGTAACCTTCCAAGCATTTCAGCGCATGCAAGAACAAATGCAAGAAACAGCGCAACAAACCCAAAAAACATTAGAACAGTTACAGACGGGTATAGAGGAAATGCGCCGTGCACAAAAAAGACAACGTCGATTAAACTACTTCAGCGTTGGTGTTGGCATCTGTGGATTTAGTTTATTTCTTATCAACTTTATCATGCAACAAATGCAATCAAGTGATTCCTCGAACTAGGCTCTGTTGAATTCTTGTCTCAACCAAAATAGTATTTGCTTAAAAAAAAGGGGGGATTAAGGCCTCTTTCCGTCTACGCTTATCCGTGCCTTCAGGCTCGGCAAGCTACGCCGGACAGGTCGCCCTGCCTCCCAGCCATAGCCTTGGCGACGGCTGGGAGTGGCGCGCACAGCGCGTTGTATCGAAGGGTTTTTCTAATCGATTTTTTGATTAAAACCATACACGCAACTAAGCCAAACCACTAATGAGCAGCGCAACTTAATCATAAAAAGATTACCCCTAGCTGGTTAAATTTTACTATTTGACATTTCAGCAAGCAGCTGTACTATTATACTATAAACATAAGAAGTAACGCATTATCAATCAGTCACTTATTACCTATAAAGGACCACCACATGAAAAAGCAAACTCTTTCCATTTAACTATCACTTTTAGCCTGCTTAAATTTTACTACTTGACATTTTAACAAATAGTTGTACTATTGTACTATAAACATAAGAAAAAACGCATTATCAATCAGTCACTTATTACCTATAAAGGACCTCCATATGAAAAGAAACAACACATTGTCAATCAGTCACTTATTACCTATAAAGGACCTCCATATGAAAAGAAACAACACATTGTCAATTAGTCACTTATTACCTATAAAGGACCTCCATATGAAAAAACTAACTCTTTTTATATTGACTATCATTTCCCTGCACTATACAGGTATTCATGCCATGACAACGAATACCGTTATTGATATGAGCCAGTTTACACAAGAGACTCAAGCCCAATCTTCTAACAATTTCCCCGGACAGGTTCCTGATCAGGCTCCTGATGTAGTTGTTAACATGAACAATCTTACGCAAGCAACCACAGGCCACAGTTCTCCTAGAAACCTTGGTCATACAGAAGTAACACCACGAACAAGAGAAATCACGAGCACAATCGAACAAGGTGGTGCCTCTATCCTTGAAAGAGTTAGCGCAGGAGAAACTTCGATAGTCCAAATAGCTACGGCAACGATCAATACTTTGACAAAAATGGATACAGACTTAACGGCGATGCAGGAAGTACAAAGAAAACAATGGATCGCCAATCGTTTCAGCCTTCTAGTAACTGCCTTAGGCGCCGGATCAATTATTATTAATTTCATTCTGGCAAGAATTCAGTAAAATCAAAACCAAACAAAGAGTACGCTCAAGCTGCCTTAGCGCAGCTTGAGCGTAATTAATGCAAGCAGACAAAGTACAAACGAGATGATACCAAAGCGCACGGTAATTTTCGACTCCTGCCACCCCATCAATTCAAAGTGATGGTGAATCGGCGCCATTTTAAAAATCCGCCTGCCCAACCAACGGTATGAAGCAACTTGTAAAATAACCGATACTGCCTCAAGGACAAACAAACCGCCCGCTATCAAAAGCAGCAGCTCTTGTTTTGCCATAAGCGCCATGAGTCCAAGGCCAGCCCCCAAAGCGAGCGAACCGACATCTCCCATAAAAATTTGAGCCGGATAGGTATTAAACCACAGAAAGCCAAGAGATGCTCCCACCAATGTAGCTCCCACCACCGCTATCTCAGCGCTCCCGGCAAAAGGAATATGCAAGTATGAAGCCAACTTATAATGGCCGGCCATATACCCAATAATAGAAAATGTAGCAAAGTTAGGAATAAGCGAACCAATAGCTAAACCATCAAGGCCATCAGTCAGATTAACTGCGTTACTGCACCCGACTAATACCAACACAAGCCACGGAATAAAGAAAAGACCTATATCTGGCTGCAATCCCTTAAAAAAGGGAAAGACAACGGTAGTACTTGCGCCTGAGGTAAGCAACCATAAAAAACCTACCAACAAAGCAACTGACACCTGCAACAAAAACTTCGTCCGCGCAGAAATACCGCGGGTCTTATGAATTTTGCACCAATCATCCCAAAAACCAATTGCACCGAACCCCAGCAAACAGAGTAATAATATCCAGACATGGGGATCCAGTAAATTACACCACAAAAGACAATTAATAAACACGGCACCTATAATAAAAAGCCCCCCCATCGTGGGCATATTATCCTTAGTCTTATGGCTCTCGGGCGTCCACTCACGCACCTTGGATCTAAAAAACAGTTTCGACTTGTCAATAAAACGATTGCCATAGGCCAACGAAAACAATAAAGTGCTCAATAATGCCGCAATTGCACGAAAACTAACATAATGAACCACATTTAAAGCGCTCCAGTACGATTTAAGCGCCAAAGACAGATGGTATAACATAGCCGGCCCCGGTAAAATATCAATAAAAGTTTAATATACCGGTTAAGATACTGGCAAATAACGATTTAATCAACTTATCACCCCCCCTTTTGACATAGGCAACCACTCATCTAAACTAGTTGCTACTGACGGAGCATGACATTCACGCAGAGTTAAAACAGTTAAACCGCACAGGAGCCAACAATGAGTAAATACAAACTGAATTTGCATATGCTGGTTTTAGCGGGGAGTATAATGACAGGCATGTTCATGCAGACAGCCGCGCAAGATACCCCGAGAGGTATTGAGAAAGTTGTACAAGAATTGAACAAAAATAATCCTGCTTACAAGGCTGAGCTTGATCTGCACATAAACACCTTTGAACGGCTCATACATTCATTCTTGAGCAGGGAAAATACCGAATCCTTCCAAAAACATTTTCAGAAAATGGAAAAAGCGGTAGGGGATTTCAAAAAAACAGCAGAAAAATACAGCTGTTCCAGCGCAAAAAAATTGCGCCTTTCCCTCGATAAATTTCTCTCAACAATGAGAAAACATACTGCGGGTAACACTAATTGTATTACCCTCGGCATAGACCTCATCGCACATGAACACTTATTGCCAAAAAGTGTCCGCGATGGGTACGGACCTTTCGAGTTGCCCGGCAGACTAAGCCATCGACTTAACTGCAAAGATTAAAACACACAATTACTACACAAAAACAGCAAAACGCCGCATACTATACAACCTCATAGACCAATGTTACACACACTTTTTTTGAAAATGAATTATGAACAGCACCAAAAACAGGGGAAATGGAGGTTATGAAGCTTTATCGTGAGCATTTTGATGTGATTGTTGTCGGTGCCGGCCATGCCGGCATCGAAGCAGCGCACGCAGCAGCCAAGCTTGGTTCAAAAACGTTACTTTTTACCTTGCACCTTGATACCGTTGGCATGATGTCCTGCAACCCGGCTATAGGTGGAGTAGGCAAAGGCCATTTGGTCTATGAAGTAAGCGCGCTAGGCGGTCTTATGCCTCAACTCTGCACCAATACTTACTTGCAAGCACGCATGCTCAACACGCGCAAAGGCCCTGCCGTACAGGGGCTCCGTCTGCAAATTGACAAATACGCCTATGCAAGCGCAAGCCGACAAGCGCTTGAAAACCTTGATAATCTCACGCTTCGCATGGGTATGGTTACTGAACTTATTATTGACCACACTAACGCCATACAGGGTGTAAAAACGCGCGATGGTGCAACGTATTATGCTCCAACCGTTGTTCTAGCTACCGGTACTTTTTTAAATGGCCTGCTCCATATCGGCGCCGCACAATTTGCTGGCGGACGCCAAGGAGAAGAAGCTGCAACAGGGCTCACTGATTCACTGAAAAAAAATGGCCTGCGCGTTGGGCGCCTCAAAACAGGAACGCCCCCACGCCTGCTGCGCGACAGTATCAATTTTTCTCAACTAGAGCGCCAAGAAGCCCATACACTTTCTCATTTATTTGAATTCGCACCACACACAAGCAGTGAAAAAATTCCCTGCTTTATCGCCTATACCAATGAAAAAACACATGACATCATCCGCACGAATAAAAATTTATCGGCCATGTTTAACGGCTCTATTTCAAGCGTCGGCCCCCGCTATTGTCCCTCGATAGAAGACAAAATTCACCGATTCGCTGATAAAAATTCGCACCATGTATTTGTTGAGCCAGAAAGTGCCTCAACCAGAGAAATATATCCCAATGGACTCTCAACATCACTGCCCTACCAAGTACAACTGGCATATATCCAGTCAATACAAGGCTTTGAACACGCTATTATCACCCGCCCGGGATACGCAGTCGAATATGATTTTTTCCACCCTGAACAATTAAAGCATACGCTTGAGACAAAACAGATTGCAGGACTCTTTTTAGCGGGACAAATTAATGGTACAACCGGCTACGAAGAGGCAGCTGCACAAGGTATCATCGCAGGTATCAATGCGCATCAAAAAATTGCCGGCGCTGAACCCTTTATTCTTGACCGCAATGAGAGTTATATCGGCGTCATGATCGATGATTTAATTACTCTTGGCGTTGATGAACCCTATCGCATGTTCACCTCACGCGCTGAACGGCGCCTCTGTTTGCGTCAAGATAACGCCTTTTTACGCTTGACCGATCGCGCACACCAGATTGGTCTTATTGACCATCGGCTGTACGATGCCTTTACGCAAGAAAAAAGAACCATAGAAAAAACAATCACTGACTTACAAACTCACTACAGCATTACCGCATTAATTTCGTATGACCAAGAACATGAGTGCGCTTTAGCCACACTCAAAAAACTCCTTGCACAGCTTCTGACAACAGCAGAAAAGGACCCACAAGAATTCAACATCCAACAGCTTTCAGAGCGCGCATGGCAAGCGATATATGCAGAAATTTTGTATAGCCCCTATCTCAAACGAGAACAGAAAGAAATTGATCGCAATAAACAATACCAACAGCTCCTATTACCTGAAAATGGCGACTATCAAGACCTCCCGGGCCTTTCAAAAGAATTACAACATAAGCTGCTCAAATATAAACCGAGCACTGTCGCACAAGCAGCACTTATACCCGGCATGACCCCCGCCGCCCTTTCGTTGCTTATTTTCAAAACCCGCCAAACACTCAAACAGATATAACCGCTTGTATTCGCTATCTACTCTCTGTTGAATCGGCAGAG
This sequence comes from bacterium, assembly GCA_021777215.1. Taxonomy (GTDB): domain Bacteria; phylum Babelota; class Babeliae; order Babelales; family Vermiphilaceae; genus JAJYDS01. The sequence continues at coordinate 951 of JAJYDS010000028.1, read as the reverse complement.
GAGATATGATCATTAGAAAAAGAATGTTTTGTCCCAATGCGATTCAAAACTTCTTTTGTAGGCATTTGTTGTCTTGCTTGCAAAAGCTCGTGGAGCAGCGGAACCTTTTGCGCCAGGCGATCGGGCGGGAATAATATCCGCCGAGAATTGCCACAGCACGGCAATAAACAATCCCTATCTTCAACACGCGCATAGAGTTTTTTATAAAAACCAAACCAAATGCCATAATAGAGTGAAAATTCCTGCTTTTGCAACCGGGAAATAGTCCGCTTTACTTCCTGCACCTGTTTTTGCGGCAACCCCCAAAAAGCATCATTGTGTAATTTTTTCAACCAATACTTTTTATCAGTCTCCAACAATTGAATTTGTAACCAAGCGGCTATTACCCGGCTTTGTCGCGAATCTTTCAACCGCTCGACGCGTCGGGCTAACTCATTAAAATTTCTCTTTTCATGGTCCTTGATCCGTTCAAACTCATAGAGGTCGTGCAAATTCACATCAGCAAGACTGTCCGGATCGGGCCCCAAAAAGCTTTCCTCTCGCAAGGTATCAAAGGTCTTATTTACCTGTTGCTCAATAAGACTGTTCAAATTACTGCCGCTGCTACTACTGCTTTGGGCACTGCAACTCTCTTGACTCAAGCAGCTTGGTGACTTTTTCAAACCAGATTGAACATTCTTTCCCGCCAAAAGTTGCTGTACACACCCAATGACCATGAACAATGACACGCAATAAACATGCCAACTTTTCATACTCCTCCCTCATCCCCTTTTAGTCTTCTTATTAATTGTTCAATTTATATTATAAAATATTATTGCAATATAAGTGACTGTCTCCACGGCCTAAAGGCCGTGGCTTCCCACCTGAATTATCGGAATCACTGATTTTTTATGTACTCTTGGATAGTTTCCCAATTGACCTGCCCGACAGTTTCGGAAAAATATCCGTCTG
>JAJYDS010000027.1 GCA_021777215.1 bacterium | reverse complement strand
TTTTTCCCATTGATCAGTTGATAGTTCATATCGAGAAACACCGTGCTTCTTTATCATTCTCTGCCCTCAAAAATAGATTATTTTGGGGACTAAGAATATCAAATTTTCAAATGTCGATACAGCCTAGTAAGGGAAAGGTGGCGAATATTTCCCCGCAGGTAGGACAATTTTTTTCTAAATAATGACCTTTGGGACGTCCACGGCCTCTGAGGGCCTGGTTTTCTTCTGGTGTTTTGGTATCTGCTGCGGCGTGGTGTTGCTGCAATGTTATAGAGGCTGGAGTAGAGCATTTCTTTGTGCGAGATTTTTTATGCTTGTGATACGCGGGATCTTCCGCGGGGTAGGATTCTTCAGGCTGATAGGTAGATTCGTTTTCGGCAGATAATTTGCCTTTTGAAGAAACGGCCTCATCAGACGATGATTCTACTTTGTATATGGCTTCTTGCTCGTCTGACAGTTTTTGTTCGTTATCGGCATGCGACTCAGTGTATGGCTCTTTGGCATAACAGGTAACTGGCTCAGGGGATGCTTCTTGCGCGCGCCATGCGCCAGGCATAAATATTCCGTGATTTGTGGCGTCATTTTGCAGTGCATAGAGTGTGGGGAAGCTGTCTAGATTTTTTAATGTATGGTCATCTTCATATGCGGTGTTATGGTAGAATTCCAGTTTTGGGTATTCTGCTGCACCTAAAAACACATCATACAAGAGATTTGGTGAGTCATTGTGCTGATACCCTATTTCTTGGGCCTCGCCGTGAGGCGCTTGATAGAGAGGTGCTTCTTCGTCGGTAGCGGTGTTTTTTGCTTTTTCCTGAATTGGTTCCTCTTCTTGCGGCAGTGTAATTAGCGGCACTGGGGTACCATCAGGTGCTTCTCTTTTTATTCGGCCTTTTTCTACAAGATGCGTATAGCCTTCAGGGAGTGGCTGTTCTGTATCTGTGTATGGTTTTACGTGCACCGTTTCTACATCTAGGGACAGATTTTTTTTACCGCGCAGCGTCCTGCCTTTTTTCGGGTGCTTTTGTGCTGTGGTTTGTTCCGCCTGCTCTACCCGTGATTGTTGTTGGTCGTACTTTTGGGGCATGGTAGTTGCGGGTATTTCCTGAGGTGAAGTGGCTGTGGGCACGGGTGTTTCTGGTTGGTTTGCCAGTTGTGCGGCAAATAGCGCTAAAAAAGTTTGCACACGAGGATTTTCGTGCAAGACTTTGTGGGCTTCTAGATTTTGTTCAAATTTAAATGCTTGATTGCAGTGAGGACAGATGTGCGTTTCAGGCATTTTGCTTATATCGCCCCCAGCAGCTGCAAAAAGCAGTAGATCCTTTGGCGCCATTGCCCACTGTGCTGGCTGTATGCACGGCAGCAGGGAAAGTATCCAGAGTATTTTTTTTAGTTTCATATAAACCTCAAGTAAAAACTTTTTTATTTTATCACTTTTCTTTTTTCTTTTATGTTTTTGGAACTAAAAGTATGCCGGGAAAATTGGCATAACGCAAAAGGCATGGTACGCCCTACGCTAGAACCAGGCTTCATGGGTGTCCCATGGTTCATGGGGTATGTCGAGTTTGGCGATGTCACCAAAATCCTCAGGACTACTCAATGCATCCTGCGGTTCGACTATGAGAGCAGCGTTTTTACTTTCGTTTGTTACATTCTCTGGCTCATATTCGCACATATTTTGTAGTGAACTATGTGTATGCAGATACGGACTTTCTCCGCGCGTAGGTTCAAGGGCCGGGACTATGGGCGGCATTGCGCCGGTTAGCGCCGGTGTTTCTCTTTTTCTGGTGCGTTCTTGGAGTGCTTCTAGCCCATGCGGTACTGGGCGCGTTTGTTTCGTGTAGCGGTTGTATATGTTTGCATGATCTCGATTGGTATGCCTGCCCAAACTGTTTGTGCTTATGTAGCTACAGCGGCATCCAGCAAAAGGGCAGTGGCGAATTTTTTTTCTATTTTTATTTGGGTGCGTTTGTGTGTGTGTATCTAAACTTCCGGGTGTATTTGTTGCATAGCCGCAGTCTGGGTACGTGCAAAAATAGGGTTTGCCATCGGTGTGGTTTTTTTCATGTGCCGCTAACGTGTTCGAGTAGGTAAAACTATTGCCGCAGTGTTTACATACGCATAGTGTGGTTGTTTCTACTGCCGGTTGCGCTGCCTGTTTTTCTGCTGGCGGCGTTGCTATCACGGTTGATTGCTCTTGAGGAGTTTCTTGTGTGGTGAGGGCTGCTGCAGGAATAGCGTTCGAGCTGGTGTGATCGTGGTGTATATGTCTGGTTAAGGTTTGTTCTCCTAGGCATATGCAGCGGCAGCCGGGAAAAGTACAGGGGCGACAATTTTTTGTAGTATTGCTGTCTGGATGTGTGCGTTTTTCGTGAGAAACTAGGTCGATAGACCTTCTGCATGCATAGCCGCAGTCAGGATAATGACATGTGTATGGTTTGATTGTTGCACCCGTGTGATTTTGTTTATGCGCATGCAAGATACTTTCATACGTGAAATCTTTATCGCACGTTTGGCAGACAAATGATAATGCTGCTGGTACTTGCTCCATGGCGTTTAATGGGGCAAAGGCCGCCAGAATTGCCAGGGAAAGACTCACGCGGGTGGCGGGCCATGAAAAAATAGGTATATAGATAGGTGTCTTCAAGAATAACCTCCATTTTTTGGGTTACTTTTAAACAATTTTAACCTCTATATCAGAATAGCGATAATTAAAAATAATGCAAGCTGAAATTATGATATTTTTGCCGTGTGTTGAGTGTATAGGGGGGTAAACTGACCTTGTGCAGGGGGAATTTTACTGTATATGCCCGAATAATTCGTGCAAAATAGCCGCATCAGAGGTTCGAATCTCCTGAAGCCAATCATCAGATGTTATCTCGGGGGTGTCGGTAGATATCGTGGGGAGGCCGGCGGTATCTGGGGCCGATTTTTGCTGCATTGCCCTGTGGTGCGTGACGCGGAGTTCCGGATAGGCGTTGGGCTGTGCATTGAGTACTGGCGGCGTTACGCGGTTTATTAAGGTGCCAACATGCCCGCGCGCCAACAATAGATTTGGCCAGGGACAGGTGGGGGAATATTCGTATGGTTCTTCTTTTTTAACCAGCTTTTCCCAGTTGACGTTTCTGAGCATGGCGCACAGATTTTGGGTGGGTGTTAGTGCTGTGGCGGGTATGGTAGAATTTGCTATTGGTAGCTCTTGCTGGTCGGTAACAGGAGTTTCACTAGTCAGGGGTGTTTTAAAGGTAACTTTTTTTTTCTGTTTATGCGGTTTGAGTTCTTCGTTGTTTGGGATCTCATGTTTTCTCAAACGACTTTTCACATGCGGTGTGTTGGGCCTAGATTCACCTGAAGTGGGAGGAAGGGAAGGAGCTGCTTTAGGTGTTTCTGTTGCTTGAGCCGTTGGTGCTGGCTGTGATGCGCACAGGTACGCTAAGTGAGAGAGGATACGTTTTTGTAATCCGCCATCTGCATGGACTATCGCGTGATTTTCAAGACTTTTCAAAAAATGAAAGGTGTGGCCACATACGGGACATACACACGGTGCCGGGAGTGTCAGGGTGATAGATGTTGGGGGCGTGGCGGGTGGATTGGCTGCCAGATTTTGTTTCTCCATGGCAGTTATGCCTGGCGTTGTGATCAGTATTGCCAGGAACAAGGGGCGCATTGCCCCGAGTATGTTTATGTGCAGGGGTAGTGTAGTTTGATTGTGTTTCATTGATACTCCAGTTCTTGCCATAGATAGAAGGTGTTTTCTCTTGAGGTCAATTCTTTAAGTTCATAGGATGGGGACAATAGCCATTCTGGTGCAGGTGCAGGTTGGGGTTGGTCGGCATCCGGTTGGGCGGGTGCATATTCTAAAGAAGTATTTTCTGGAGCAAGAGCTCCGGTGATGCTATTGATGTCAGCGACGTCACGCTCTGCTTGCATGAGATGGGTGTATATCACCTCTGCTGCGGCGGATACCAACTGTTGGAGCTCTGGGTCGCTTTGAATAACTTCCCGTCTTTTGTTGGCTGATGATTGCTCATCCAAGGGTGGCGTTGTATCAATCAACAGGTTCTGGGGCAGCTCTTTTTTTCTCCGGTTGTGTGCCATTGCAGCTTGATTTATGGCATTATATTCACGATTTGTTGCGGTATTCGCGTGTATTTTTTTGTGTCTTTTTAAGTTTCCAGAAGTTGCGCTTGCATACTTACAGTTAGGGTAGTTGCACTTGGAAGTTTTTTCACCAGTGTGAGTTGATTGGTGATTTTTTAGTGCTTCTGTTGTTTTGCCGGCATAATGGCAGTCAGGGTAGTCACACTTGAATGGTTTTTTATCGGGGTGCGAAAGCATGTGTCTGGTCAATTTGCTTGGGTACGAACATTTTTTGCCGCAGACGGAGCAGACATGTTTGGATGCTTTCTCAAGAGTAGCCTGCGCAGCTGGCGCTTGTGCCGGGATTGGATCTGCGCGCGTAATCGCCATAGGTTCTTCTGGTCTGTGCGATGGCGGTATTGAAGCGGGATTATTATCCAGCGTTGGGGCTGTTGCGAGATTTTCTGGAGCAGCCTCTTCTTCAACGCAGGATTGCCCAGGGCTCCAAAATGCTAATCGAGGAAGAAATACGTTTTCATCGCTCTCGCTTTCCATGGCGTATAAGGGGGTGGTGGCCATTATGATTGCCAGGAGTGAAAAGCCGAGGAATTTTGGTATAAAGAGTAAAGATACTGGTGCGCCTTTGTTTATTTTCATTAGGCTACCTCAAGAGCATGGTTTCGATGTTTGATTGTTTGTCCATTTGGAATTCTTGAAGAATTTCTGGAGAGCCGCCCAAATTTTTCACGTCTAAAGGATCTGTTTGATTAATCTCGTCCATTACCTCTTGCTCGGGATCACTCAGAAGTTCATTCAGTAAGGGGTCATTGGTGTGTCGTTGCTTTTTTTTGTAGACCATTGATTCAAATTCGTTTTCCATATGCGGAGCAATGATCTCAGTTGCTGGTGTTTCCCGTTTCTTTTTTGTATATGCTTTAATTGGTTTGTTTGCTTGAGCGAAGGTATTGTGGTCTAATGATTCGGCAAATGTTTTTTCCTGGAGGTGAGTTTTTTTGTTTTGAGGCTGTGTCTTCGGTTTTGTTGCCGCTTTGCCGCGGTTAGTATCGTTATTTGGGTACGTTTTTTTTGCATGGGTTTTGAGGTGTGTTTTTAAGTTGCTTGATTGGGTAAACGTTTTGCCGCAGTCGGGGCATTTGAAGGGTTGTTCACCCGTATGCAGTCTCATGTGTTGGTTTAAATGACCTTTGAGCGTAAATGCTTTGGTGCACCCAGGATAGGAGCACTTGAAGGGTTTTATGTTTTGGTGTCTTTTTTTGTGTGCAGCTAATGAGCTCGATTGTGCATATGCTTTGCCGCAGCCAGGAATGTCACAGAGGTAAGGTTTAGCTCCCGTGTGTGTTCTCTTGTGCGATTCTAGTGCGCTTGCTTGTGCGCATGCGTACGAGCATCCTGGATGGTCACACGCATAGGGTTTTTCACCAGTATGGGTTAGTTGGTGCTGTTTCAAGTTTCCGGAAGTTGTGAATGCGCAGGTGCATCCTGGATGATCGCACGCATAGGGTTTTTTGCCCGTATGCGTGCGTTTATGCGTTTTTAGTTGGCTCGATCGTGCGCAGGCATACCCACAGCCGGGGAAGTCGCATGTATATGGCTTTTCACCAGTGTGGGTTACTGCATGTTTTTTTAGATCGCTCAGACATTTAGCTGCATAATTGCAGCCTTCAAAGTCACAGGCGAATGGCTTTTCTTCAGAGTGTCTTACTTGGTGGGTTTTTAAGTAGCGAGCAAAAGCGAAGGCCTTACCGCAGGTCTCGCATACGTATTGTTTTTCTGTCTGCTGTACACTGGATTCTGGTTCCTGCGTTGATTCCATGGCGTGAAGGGGTGCAATCGCCACCAGGGTTGTCAGAAGGGTAATGCCCAAAAATGTGATGAAAAACATGTTAGAAATAGGCTTTTTTTTATTAATTTTCATTGATAATCTCCATTTTCTGGTTATGTAAGCAGAAATTAAACCTGTGTTTAGCATATAAGATATTAAAATTAATGCAAGCTGAAATTATGACTATTAAGGTTTTTGCTGGGGGAAAAGAATCGCGCAGGTGCGTAGAATCTCGGGCGAGCAGAGCCCGGTTTTGCCGAGCTCCACTCATGAATCTGCCTTCGCTTATCCGGGCCTTCCGGCTCGACAAGCTTCAGCGGACCGGAATTTTCCCGAGTAGCATTATGGAACAATAGTGCTATCACTATTTTATCAAGCAATCTTTCTGTCTGCAACTTTTTAAATTTTAAAATAATATATATTTTTTTAGGTGGCTTTATTGTGAACGCTGTGCTTATCCGTCTGGTATGGTACACTAGATGAGTAAGGACCGTCTTTCTGAGGAATAAAATCATAAAATATGAAGATAGCAGTATTAGTTTCTGGTGGTGTTGATAGTGCTGTAGCGCTTTCTTTGCTTAAAGCGCAGGGGCATGAGGTCGCTGCCTTTTACCTGAAAATCTGGCTTGAGGATGAACTTTCATATCTGGGCAGCTGTCCGTGGGAGGAAGATCTTTCCTACGTGCAAGCAACCTGTGCTCAACTGGATGTTCCTCTTGAGGTGGTGAGCATGCAGCGTGAGTACCATGATCACGTGGTTTCTTATACTCTTGTTCAAATTAAAGCGGGTCTCACACCAAATCCAGATATGATGTGCAATGCTCGTATAAAATTCGGACTTTTTTTAAAAACACTTGATGAGCGATCTGAGCATTTTGATAAAGTTGCTTCAGGTCATTATGCGCAAGTTGAAGAAAAAGATGGTCGGTTTTATCTAAAGCAGTCTCCCGATCCTATCAAAGATCAAACCTATTTTCTTTCTCATTTAAATCAGGCGCAGCTGAGCCGTGTGCTCTTTCCTATTGGGCATTTGGAAAAAAGCAAGGTGCGTGCATTGGCGCATGAAGCAAACTTGCCCAACAAAGATCGTAAAGACTCGCAAGGCATCTGTTTTTTGGGAAAATTCAAATTTAATGATTTTTTGAAGCATCATTTGGGCCAAACAGCTGGTCCGATTATCGAATATGAGACAGGAATACGTCTGGGTACGCATCAGGGTTTCTGGTTTCATACCGTTGGTCAGCGCCAGGGTAGCGGTTTGTCTGGAGGACCTTGGTATGTCGTGGCTAAAGAGCCGCAGGCTAATACGGTTTTTATGTCCAAGAATTATTATTCGGCAGATAAAAATCGCGATGCATTTTGCATAGCTGAGTGTAATTGGCTGAATGATATTCCTGCTAAAAATAATCTTTTTGTTAAAGTAAGACATGGAAAAGTCTTTCACGAATGCACATTGATTCTTGATTGTGATGCAAAAAGCGGGAGGGTGCACCTGGCAACGCACGACCAAGGATTAGCTGCGGGTCAATTTGCCGTATTCTACGATGGTGAGTATTGCCTTGGAGCCGGCATGATAACTGATGCATGTTCCGGTAGTGTAAAAAAAGAGTGAGGAGAGAAGTCGTGAACGGTATAAATGCTCATTCGTTACGTCAGAATATGCGCGAATTTCGTGTGACCATTCCCACTCTTCTGACTATTGTTCGTATTGCCTTTATTCCCGTGATTGTTTTTTTTCTCTATCGCCAACAAGTTGTCTGGGCGCTTTCATTTTTTTGTGCGGCCGCAGTGACCGATGTCCTTGATGGCTATTTGGCGCGGCGTTTGAGGCAGCAGACATTTTTAGGTGCCTGCCTTGATCCTGTTGCTGATAAGCTCCTGGTTGCTGTCTTGTTGGTAACCTTCTGGTTGCAGCATGAGCCATTCTTGCCCGGTTGGTTTGTGATACTTGTGTTGGCTAAAGAGGTCATCCAGATTTTTGGATCGACGCTTATTTTTCTACGCCAAGGAAACCTTTTCGTTTGTCCCGTGATGTTGGGCAAGGCAAGTATGTTTTTTCAGACGTGCTTTATTTTCGCACTGTTTTTGAGGTATTATTTGCCGAGCGTAGTAGCACTGTTTTGGTATTTGCTCGGCGCAAGTACATTGTTAGTCTGTGCGAGTCTTGGGCAGTATTTGTTTAAGGGGCTGAAGCAATTTAATGCCTAGCGCCATTCGCCGCGAAGGCCACAATGTTGTACTCGTTGTTGTGCATAGTGAAAGAGCGGTGAGATTTCGCTTTTAAGCATAGGTTTATAGTTTATTTTTGTTGGTGTTGCAAACATAGGAAACATGTTTTGTAGATAATAATGGCGTGCGCCAGCAATCAAGCCAAGCATCGCATCAAAATCTTTGTGCGTAAATCCATTGTGCCAGACAGTGGTGCGAAATTCGTAGTCAATGCCCGCATTCATAATAAGCTCTATTGAACGCTTTATTTTTGCCGTGTCGATAGGGATGCCTGTAATTTCTGTATAGCGGGAAAATGGTCCTTTTATGTCCATTGCTATGTAATCGATTATCTTTTGTTCAAATAATTCTTGCACTTTTTCTGGACTATAGCCATTGGTATCAAGCTTTATTTTGAGATTGAGTGCGCGAATTTGGTGTATAAATTCACTCAGATCAAGTTGCAGTGTCGGTTCACCGCCGGTGATAACCACGCCGTCGATAAATGCAGCACGCGCGGCTAATTCAGTCAGTACTTCATCTTGCGCGATAGAGGGCAACGCGTGAGGGGTATGCACAAGGGATTGGTTGTAACAAAAATCACAGCGAAAGTTGCAGCCTCCGGTGAAAATAATAGAGGCTATGTGTCCAGGGTAGTCGATGAGGGTTGTTTTTTCAAAACCTTTAATGTGCATAGCAGTGCCCGAGGTTTAGGGCTCCCAACAGAAGTTGGGAGCCCATGTGCATTATTATTCGTCTTTTTTTATTTTGTAGGTTTTTCTCTGTTCGAATTCTTCTTTTTTAGCTACATTCCAGTTATCAATAGGCCGAATATAGCCAACGACACGAGAATAGACCTGCGTCTCTTTATTGCAACAATTGGTTTCTGCTTCTTGCGCGCAGTTACAGCAGTCATGCTCTTCAGATGTTTGCTTGTTTTTGTTGTGTGCTATAGTTGCCGGTTTCATAGGAACTCCTTTCAGTCGGTTTGATATTCGTTATTTGTTCTGTTGTTTCGTGATATGGGCAGCGATGATGTTCTCCTGCTATATACCCATGTTCTGGGCAAATGCTAAAGGTTGGGCTGATAGTGATATAGGGAAGCTTGAAGGTGCAAAAAATCTTTTTAATGAGCCGTTTTACCATCTCAGGATTATCAATACGCTCGCCGATAAAGCCATGAAACACTGTGCCACCCGTGTAAAGTGTTTGGAGATTATCTTGGTGTTTGAGTGCATCAAAAATGTCGTGCGTAAAATCAACGGGCATATGTGTTGAGTTGGTATAAAATGGTACATTTTTACCGCTAAAATAGGCCGTAGGAAAACAGGCTTTATCAAGGCGGGCTAGTCGGCAGGTGGTACCTTCGCCGGGAGTTGCTTCCAAGTTATAGAGCGTATCATCTTCTTCTTGATAGATGCTGAGTTTTTCTCGAATATGGGTGAGCGTTTTGTGGGCAAGTGCCGCGCCCTCGGTGCTTTGTATTGGTTGTCCAATTAAATTCATGCATGCTTCATGCATCCCAATAACGCCAATAGTATTGAAATGGTTTGCCCAATAAGAACCACGAGCTTGCTTTACTTTTTGTAAGTAATGGCGGGCATAAGGATAGAGTCCTGCATTGGTAAATTTTTCAATAATTTCTCGTTTTACTACTAGACTTTTGCGCGCGAGGGCGATCAGGCGATCAATATCTGCAAAAAAGAGCGCGCTGTCCCCCTGCGCGGTATGCGCCGCGCGCGGTAAGTTGATAGTTACTACGCCAATACTGCCCGTGAGTGGATTTGCACCAAAAAGACCACCGCCTCGTTTGCGTAATTCGCGATTATCAAGACGCAATCTGCAACACATGGATCGTACATCTTCAGGGTTCATATCAGCATTAATGAAGTTTGCAAAGTATGGTATGCCATATTTTGCCGTCATTTCCCATAAAATACCCAGTTCTGGCGCATCCCAATTGAAATCTTTGGTTATGTTGTAGGTAGGAATAGGAAACGTAAATACCATGCCATTGCGATCACCTTCGAGCATAACTTCACAAAATGCACGATTGAGCATATCCATTTCCGCTTGAAACTCTTGGTAAGTCTCTTTTTGTGGTTTGCCGCCGATGATGACCGGCATTTTTGCAAAAGCGCTTGATGGTGTCAGATCCATGGTAATGTTAGTAAATGGCGTTTGAAAGCCTACTCGTGTAGGTGTATTCATGTTGAAGACAAATTCCTGCATATGTTGTTTTACTTCATGATAGGAAAGCTTATCGTACCGAATAAACGGGGCAAGTAGGGTGTCAAAGTTAGAAAATGCCTGTGCGCCGGCCGATTCTCCTTGGAGCGTGTAAAAAAAGTTTACGATTTGTCCAAGTGCGGGACTAAAATGTTTTGGTGGATTACTTTCCGTTTTTCCTCGTACGCCGCAAAAACCTTGGCATAAAAGATCATATAAATCCCAGCCGCAACAGTAGGCGCCCAAGTAATTTAAGTCATGCAGATGAAACTCGCCATTTTTATGCGCAGCGCTAATGTCTTCATCATAGAGTTCGGTGAGCCAGTAATGTTCTATTGCTTGCGACATAATGTGGTTATTCAGTCCCTGGAGAGAATAACCGAGGTTGCTATTCTCTTTTATTTTCCAATCCAGGCGCGACAAATAATCGTCAATTACCGAAAAAGAATCGAAGGCAACTTTGTTTCTAGGGGTAACATTTTTTAGAGGCATGGGTGTTTTCTCCACAAGTTAGAAGGCTCTACTTTTTTATAACTTTTGCTCAGAGTACCAGGCATATTCAAAAAAAAAACAGAGTATGTTTAAAAAAGGTGATTACCGTTATGGCAAAACGGAAATGTTAGTGTACCATGAAATGTGTCTAGACTTTACATATTTTTTTTCTCGATCATGATAGTGATATTCAGCAATTTTTTATCCAAAGGACAGATATGGCAGGCTATAATCGTCTTATAATGATAGGTAATTTAACCCGTGATCCTGAGTATCGTCAGCTCGCTTCCGGGCAAGCGGTATGCCGTATGGGCTTGGCTACAAACCGGCAATTCAAAAACAGACAAACAGGCTCTATGGTGCAAGAAGTCTGTTTTATTGATGTTGATGTGTGGGGAGCACAAGCAGAAAGTTGTCGCCAATATTTATCAAAAGGGCGTCCGGTCCTTATTGAAGGTCGTCTGAAATTTGATACTTGGGAAGATCAAAGTGGTCAAACCAGATCAAAACATTCAATTGTAGCGGATCGTGTGGTCTTTTTGGGTTCTTCAGCAGAAACGGCTGAATCTCTTGAAGAAGGGACCCAACAGGGTAACTCGGGATTTTCAGCACAATCAGCGCCGCGTTCTGCCGCAACTCAGTCGCAACTTGATCCGGCAATTGAAAAAGAATTATCTGATCAAATTGAGCAAATTAAACAACGAGTTTCGGCAAAACCGGCAGTCAAAGCCGCACCATCTAAAAAAGCGGCGAACAAAGAAGATGGATCGGGTGCTGATGTTGCAGCAGGGGCGTTTCAAGATGAGCCACCATTTCAGGATGATTTGCCATTCTGATGGTGTGCTTCTAGCGCGGATGCGCTAGTATTGTATGCACAAACGTTAAAAGGGTATAGCTTCGTAAAGCTATGCCCTTTTTTGTTTTTAAAAAACATTGCATTTGTGTTGACTTTGATTGTTAATAATTGGTTTTATTGACAGATGTGAAATAAATTTGAGAAATTGAGGGTGAGATAAGAAATGTGATTGTTCGACTGGCAAGAGGTTTATGCGCGAGAGAAAGAGGGGAGTATTATGACACGACTGAAAACCGTAGGCCGTTTTTTGCTGAGTATGTTGTATATGCGCTTTCTTTTCTTTTTTGCTTTCGCCTATCCTGTTTCATTGTTGAGTGCGGCTTTTGGGCATCAGGAGGATGTCTCAAGTATGCAGCCGCTCTCTTTTGAGTCTTTCTTTCCTTCATCATCTCTGACTAAAATGCTATCGCTCTGTATGCAAGCATATGGTGATTTATTGGCCATGCGATCTTCATGTGGGCAGCAACCATTTGCTTCCACGAGTGCCCTGAGTTTAGCTGCCTATGAAAAGCTAGAAGAGCTTGATGTCTGTCTGCAAAAATGTATTAGGCAGGAACGATTGAGAGCGTTAGAGGATGTGGAGTTTCTGTTGGCAGTACTTGAAAAAATGGAGCGGGTCTGTCAGGTCCTTATTCTCTGTTCGCCATCGGATGAAGGTTTATCATCGGTGGAAACAAAGATCAAGCAGTTACAGGCAAAATTTGAAATGGTGTTGGTTCAGGCGGGCTAATTAGGTGTGTAATGTTAAAAGACGTTCTTGTCCTGGTTGTGCGTGGTTTTCAGTCTCCCAGGAGTCAAGGGTATCTATGATGGTTGGCAGATAGTTGATAAAGCCGCGAGAGATAAAACCAATATGAGCAATGCCATGACCATTCACTTTTATTTTTGCTTGTCGCAGATTATCTTGTACGGGAAAGCGACGTTTAGAGAATTCTAAGTGGCGCTTTTCATTGTGGACTGTCTTATACAGACCTTGAGGGTCCATTACTTGGAGGTTATCCATGGTTGAATAGAGTGCATATATTTTTTCAAAAAAGGGATCGCGGGCATAGGCGCTGGTCTCTTTTTGTACTGGAGCGGCGAGTAAAATGGCTTGTGCTATATGGATATTATCAGCCGGGTCATATATTTTTGCTAAGTTGAGAGCTACATTGCCGCCGTGGCTATGGGTAATGAGCCTGATGCGCGGTGTTACGCCATGCGCTGTGTGATAGTCTGCAAGTACTGTTTTTAATTCGGTATATAATTTTTGGGCGGCTTTTTCTCGTTCAGAGAAGCTGAGGTCTCCTGACCATCCAAAGACATAAAAGTGCTCTAGAGGAAAACGTACGGGATCGACTGTATTGAGAGAGCGAGCTATTGTTTGGAGGCGATGTTTAGGGGATAGTTGTGTGGCCAGCCGTAGTCCGGTTGGTGGGGCCGCGTGCACATATTCGTCAATCGGATGTGCAAACAACTTGAAAAGACGAGTACCATGAATCCAGACCGTGATCATGGGTTCTTGTTCGGTTTTCTCTGTAGGTATTACCGGAAGACGGACCTGGGTAAGATCCAGATTTTTTTTAGCCAGGGCTGGCCGTTTACATCCGGTGCAGGTGGTTATCAGGAGGCCCAGGGTAATGAGTTTATTCAGTGTTCTTTTGATATTCATGATACTTAAAGTATAGTCTCATGGTTAGGTGAGCGCAAGCCGCGTCTTCGCCTACGAGGGCTTGTCTTTGAAGTGAAGCCACTTCTACGCTTTAGGGTAAAGCTTTGAGGTTTCGTAAAGCTACGCCGGGCTGTGAAGTCTGTCTTTGGGGTTTACCACCGCCACTGTATGTCCATTCCAAGTGAACCGCCTATCCAGGCTACACCTCCGTGGGTTCACTCATCGAAGTAAAACTACGGCTACGCCGGATACGTCGGCGGATATGTTGCTTCGTATGTTTACCAGTTCCATTGGGCATCCATCCCGAGCGCGCCTCCTATCATGCCGGTGGTAAAGACTCGTTTGCCACTCAAGACCGCATTATAAAATAAGCCAAGACGTGGTCCAAAGCTCTGTTTTTCAGAGCTTAAATCATATTCCGCGCCCAGGTGAAGTGTGTGCATATTCCAACCATGGTAGTATTGGTCGAGATCGGAA
>JAJYDS010000005.1 GCA_021777215.1 bacterium | reverse complement strand
ATATGATGAGGACAGTGTGCGTGCATATATTCAAAATCAGGAACAGCTAGATGAAGCTGGATTTGATGTAAGCACAGAGATTTATGTGATAACTGGCAGCCCTTGGGGCTGCTAACAACCGTCAAGCAACCCGCTATGCGGGTGCGTTATGACTTTTAATGAGCTGTGCAGTCAATACAACTTTCATTTTAATTACCCAGATGAGGAGCTGGCTAGGGAATCTTTTTTTAGGCATATGTATAATTGCAGATTTTTTCATTCTCGCGTATCTTAATACCCATACAAGGCCTTTTTCCCCATTTGTATAAGGTTTTTATCCTCATGAAAGTATCCATTTCCTGGATTTTTGATCACATTGATCATGCATGGCGCACTCTAGATATTCCTGAGTTGGTGAATCAATTTAACCAAAAAACAGCGGAAATTGAACATATAGCCAAAATATCGCTCGATCTGAAACCTCTTGCTTTGGCGCGTGTTACTGCTTTTGCGGATGCAGCCGAACCTTTAGAGTCAGCAGCGGCAGAGACTGCGTGTACATCGAAAATAATTCTGATTATTCCCGAGTGGAAGACCGAGTGTACTCTTTCTTGCCGTACTGATGCGCAGGTTGGGGCTCTTTTTTTGATCAAAAAAGTGCAAAAAGGGTATGCCTGGGCAACCATGATTGATTTTGGCGGCGAAAAAGAGAGTGTTTTGCCGGCGCTTTCATGTGATGAGTCTCTGATAAGTGGCGACTGGAAAAAATCAATTGAGCTTACTGATTATATTTTAGACGTTGATAATAAATCGATTACTAATCGCCCCGATTTGTGGTGTCATCGTGGCTTGGCGCGTGAAATTGCTGCGCTTTTAGATTTACCCCTCAAGCCACTCGAACCGCTGTTGGCTTCAATTCCGGTGAAACAGTGTGAAGAGTGGATGTCTCAACCTTCACATGAAATGCCCTATGCAGTTGAAGATAAACATCCGCAGGACTGTAAGCGATTTGCTGCAACTTATGTGCCAACGGTGCGTGCATTGCCAACATCGATCGGACTTGCTATGCGCTTGAGCAAAGTTGATAGTCGTCCTATTGATGCGATTGTTGATAGTACTAACTATGTTATGCTCGAGCTTGGTCAACCGCTGCATGCATTTGATGTAAAAAATTTTTCAGCAAAAAAATTAGTTGCTCGATTGGCAAAAAATAGAGAAAAGTTGACATTGCTTGATGGTCAGACGCTAGAATTACAGCAAGAAGACTTGGTAATTAGTGATGGTGACCAGCCATTGGCCCTTGCAGGTATTATGGGAGGTGCATCAACGGCCGTTTGCCGAGATACAACCGCTATTATGGTGGAAAGTGCCTGTTTTGATCCGGCAACTGTGCGCCGCGCGGCAACACGACATAAATTACGCACGGAAGCAAGCGCGCGTTTTGAAAAGAGTCTTGATCCGAATCAAAATACGACTGCGTTATTGCGCTTTTTATATCTGCTTGATGAGTTTGGGGTTGCGTCCAAGGCTCATATCAAGATAACATCCCTTGGTCCCGTTGCCCAAGAACAAGAAATTATTATAACGCATGATTTTATTGAAAAGCGGTTGGGCGTTACGGTTGATCCCGCTTTTGTCTGCCAAACATTGATCAAGCTCGGTTTTTCTGTTGATAAGACCAACGAAAATGGTGCGGATGTCTACCGTGTGTTGGTGCCTACCTATCGCGGTACTAAAGATATTACGATTAAAGAAGATATTGTTGAAGAAGTGGGCCGATTTTTTGGGTATACCGCTATTACGCCCGTATTGCCGAAGCTTGCACTTGCGCCATCGGAACATGACTGGGTGTACCAAGTGCGTAAGATAAAGCAGTATATGGCCTATGTTTTATCCATGCGTGAGTTATCTACGTACAGCATGTTTGACGAAGATTTTTTGCGTCAGATTGCATGGGAGCCAACTGAAACGGTTGATATTAAGAATCCAATTTCTGAAAATTTACGTCGTATGGCCACTACGTTGGTACCCAATATGCTTAAGGCTGTGCAAAATAATAGCGCCGATTATAATCAATTGCGTTTTTTTGAATGGGGGCGTACGTGGCATTTGGGTAAGCAGGTGCGTGAACGAAAGGTCTTGACGGGTATTATATACGAACAAAAAAAGGTTATTGATTTTTATCAGGTAAAAGCGCAGTTAGAAGGCTTTTTTGACATGCTCGCCATTCCTGTTTCATGGAAAAAAACAGACGCGCCGGAATTCCCTTGGTATATGCCATATCAAACAGCAGCTATTGTTTATGAGGATGTTGCTATTGGTCGCTTTGGCAAGGCGCATCCTGCCTTTATGAATGGCTTGTGTGAAGGTGATGCGCTGATTTTTGAACTAGACGGTGATGCGCTGATTCAGTATAAAGCGCCATTGGTTGAATTCGAGCCAGTACCAAAATATCCTGATGTTTCTCGAGATATCAGCGTATTAGTACCATTGGTACTTACTGCCAGTGAATTGATTGAGCTTGTTGCCAAGGCAGATAAAAAAATCGTATCGGTGCAGCTGGTAGATTTTTTTGAAAAAGAAGAATGGGCTGAGCAACGATCGTTGACTTTACGCTTTGTCATTCGTGACCTACAAAAGACCTTGGTCAAACAGGAAGCAGACGAAGTGTGGGAGCGGGTAGCTGCGAATCTGAAGAAAGTAGGCGCTGTTATTCGATGAAGTATCTATTATCGCCGCGGGTGCATTTGTGCCTCTCGGGCGTATTTTTCATTATTCTTGTTATGGTTGACCGTATAACCAAGTCTGCTGCAATTGCTTTATTGTCTGGAGTGGATTGGATTAATTCTGACACTTGTATCATGGACGATCCTTGCTGTTTGTTTATGGGATCTGCTACTGGCCCCTGTATCTCTTTTGATTTGGTGGTGAATCGAGGAGTTTCATGGGGACTTTTTGCCACTCAAGACGCGCTGGGCTTTATCTTGGTGGGGCTTCTTATCGGGGGCATCACAGCACTGCTTACCTATTATATGTACACTCGCTGGCAGGCTGGCTTTAGTGTTGTGGGCGAAATGTTTATAGTGGCAGGATCGGTGGGCAATTTGATTGATCGTCTGTTCTATCATGGGGTTATTGATTTTATCCGGTTATCATGGGGACAATTTACCTGGCCTATTTTTAATATTGCTGATTGTTGTATAGTGCTGGGTGTTTTTTGGGTTGTCACGCAAAAGCTAAAAGAATGAGTAGTTGATGCAGCAATGTGCTGCTTATGCTGGTGGTGTTGTATGAATCGTATTTTTAAATTTTTAGCGACACTTGGTCCTGTTGGCTATGCGCCGGCATCGGGTACAGTGGCAACGCTTGTTGCTGCACCGCTTGTCTGGGCGATGGAGGACTTGAGTCCTGCTGACTATTTGTTGGTGAGTGGTATTTTACTGGTTGCATCCTTTTGGATTATTCAACAAGCGTTAAATGCATTTGAAGCAAAAAATCATGATCCATCAGAAATTGTACTAGATGAGGTTGTTGGGTTTGTTTTTCTTTTTAATATTATTCCTATTACTGCTTTATCGATTGTCCTCGCATTTGTTCTGTTTCGCTTTTTTGATATCGTCAAACCGCTTGGTATAAAAAGGTGTGAAAATTTAGTGGGGTCTATCGGTGTAGTGGCCGACGATCTTCTGGCAGGTTTTTTCTCGGGTAGTATTTTAGCATTGTGTATTTTGGTGCTTGAATATTTTTGAGTGGGATTGCGCGCATAAAAAGGCCAGTTTACAAAAGAGCTGGTAATGGTTGAGAGTGCATGAGGCGTGAGTAGTGTTAATAAGCGTGCAAAAGTTTTTTTAGAGTGATATCATGCCTCAACGGTTGAGTATGGTTGTTCGCTTCCAGCGCCTATATGCGGTCATGCGAGTGCATATGGAGCAGGGTTGGCGAGCTTTTTTTACGACACTTTTTGATTTGATTGCGCCGCCAGCCTGTGCCTATTGTCAGCGGTATCTAGAAAAGCGAATAGTGTTTTGTGATGAATGTATGAGCCGGGTGCAACCCATTGTCTCTTTTATGGTTCCTTGTACGAGCACTTTTTCTATGACGGTTTTTGCTGCGGCATCTTATCAAGAGCCCATTCGCTCGCTTATTGTAGCAAAGCGTTGGTCAAATAGTGTGGCGAGTGTTCAGCTGGGGCAATTAATCTGGGAAAAAACGTATTTTAAATATGCATCAGTCGATTATTTAGTGCCGATTCCTTTGCATTGGTCGCGGCAGGCATGGCGAGGCTATAATCAAGCTCAGGAGATGGCGCAAGTGCTTGCTGATAAACGAGGTTGCTCTGTGGCGCCGATTTTAAAACGGGTGCGCCGTACGCCGTTCCAGTCATCGTTATCTGCTGCGAAAAGAGGCGAGAATCTTAAAAATGCTTTTACATTAGCTGCCGGTGTTGATCCGGTACTCTTTTCGGGTAAGCATATTGTTCTGGTAGACGATCTTATGACGACCGGTGCGACGCTGCGTGAAGCTGCAAAGGTTTTGCGTGCGCTTAATCCCGCATCGATTACTGCAGTTGTTGCGGCACGAGCACGCTAGTTCTTTTGTTACAAAAATTAAGCCTGGTTCTACTCCCTGAGGAATAAAGCCAGGCTTATTATTTTAGTTTATTGAGTGTCTATTTTTTAGGTTCTGGTGCCATAAGAAGTGGATGATCGGCCAGGTCCTTCAGTTTTCTTACCTGATTTTCAGGAATTATTTGTGGCTGCGTAAAACCAAGATGTTTAAGTAACGCTGGCTTATTGGTGTATTCCATTATTTGAGGTGCTTTGTCGCTAATTTTTGCACCATTGCAGAGTTTAGCAGCGGCTGCTATTGCAGTGCGAATTTCAAGAAGACTGGCATGTTTTTTGGTAAGCAATTCGCCAAGTGTTTTTTGTTGTTGTTCGTATATTTTCTCTACTTGCTCTATCTGTTTTATTAATTCTGTTTGTGCTTTTTGTTCGGCTGTTGTTAGCTGAGTTTTTGTCTCTTTTTCCCAGCTAGTTCGAATTTCATTAAGAAAATCACGCGCTGCTTCACAGGTGGTTTTATCTAAGGCGATATTTTTTTCGCGACAGGTGTCGAGAAAGTGCATACATTGTTGAATGTCTTCAGGCGTGCGATGATATTTCCAACTTGTTACGGCGGTAGCGAAAAGGCTTGCATTTTCTAGTGGATCGCAAGTTCCTAAGCGATGTGTTTCTGGATTGTATTCGACAAGTTCAAGAGCTTTTTCACGCACTCTGCGTGAGCTTGTTCTGAACCATGTTCCCATTTTTTCAATTTCTGCTGTTAATTCACCGCGCTCATATTGATAGGGGAGCTCTTTTTTTTCTGTTTTAATTGGCGTTGGAGAATCAGTGCGCAGCTGTTTTGTTTCAATGGGCAGTTTTTGTTTTGCTTCTAGAACGTCTTCAGCGGTAATTTCTTGCAGGTCTCTTTCCTGCCCGAGTGTGCTTTGCGACGGTTTATTACTTTCGGGTAATGCAGTTTCGGGCGCCGTATCTTCAGTCTCTTTTTCTTTCGGTGCTCCGGCAGCAACAGCGTATGCCATTGATACAGATTTAATAATTTGAGGGCTAGATGCAGCAGTTTTTTGTTTGTCTAGTGTTTGTAGGGGAGCATCTGCTTGTATGGTGGGTGCCGATGAGTTTTTGTTCTGTTTAGATTTGCGTTGGGCACCACTGGGTTGCATAGCTAGGGCTTGGGTAGACATGAGTACTAAGATTAGTGCCGCAATAGTGGCTTGTTGGGCCGGGCTTTTTTTGTTCATACATTCTCCTTTCTCGTATACGGTTATTTTACCGCGTTCATCATACCGCATTTTTTTTTCGCGAAGATAGCGTTATATGAAAATATTTGTTTAGACGGGTTTGTCCTAAGTATTATTTAGTCCATTCGTCTCTGGTATTGCATATTTGGCTGAACATGGTAGAGTATCTTTTGTTCTGGAAACAGGTATTCTTATAGATCTGAAAAGTGTACATCGTTTAACCCTTTTTATAGGTGAGGACAGGAAAATCATGAAGGTTGCGACAAAATTGTCGGTGGTGCTATTGGTAGTGCCTGTTATTTTTTTTGCTGGCTGCAAACCATGGGAATGGCTTAAGGGTCATTTAGGTAAAAAATCCGGTTCAGAGATGGTTGCCGAAGGCAATGAAGTTTTGGTGACGCTCAAAGGTAAACCCTTAATGACGGCACAAAAATTTGAACAAGAATTTAATAAGTTCCTCGAAGAGAATCCACAATATAAAGCTGCATTATCATTTATGCCTGATTTGAAAAAAGATGTTTTCATGGGCATGGTAAACCAAGAGTTGGTTGATTTCTGGGCAAAAGATTCCAAAGTTGATCAAAAAGAAGAATATAAAAAAGATATGGAACGCATGATGACCAATGCGAAACATATCGTTAACTCCAAGTACTTTGGTGAAGCTTATCCTGTCAAAGTGACAGACGAAGAACTGAAAGAGTTCTACGAAAAAAACAAAGATGTGTTGCCAGATTTGATGATTTCTCGTGGCGGTGTGAAAACAAAAGCAATTTCATTTGACAAACAAGAAGCTGCTAAAAACTTCTTGGAAAAAATGAAAGAGTTTAAAGATCTTGATAAAACAGCCAAAGCGTTGAACTTGGCAAAAAATGTACGTGATTTCAAACAAGTACATCAATACACCATGGGTATCGACACCGCATTGCGTGACAAGGTTTTGGAACTTAAGAAATTCCCTGCACATGATATGGTAAAATCTGCTGATGGCAAGACTTTCTGGGTATTTGCCGCAACAGCAAAAGAAGAACCACAATATCAACCATTCGATAAAATCAAGGCTGGTCTTGAACAATACGTATCGCACGAGAAACGTAAAAAAGTTATCGGCGAAGCTCTTGATCAATTGAAAAAAGAGTACGAAGTCGTAATCAGCGATGAGTACTTCAAAGCAAAGCCTGCAGAGCAAACACAACCAGAAGCTCAACCAGCACAAGCTGCGCAAGCTGAACAACAACCAGTTGACGCACAAACAGCTGCTGCGCAATCTGCTGAACAAGCCACTGAAGCGGCAGTAGCAAAAGCTGCTTAATTTACAAAGATACTGAAAAAGAGTATTCTTTTGGGGAATGTGCTTAGCACATTCCCCTTTTTCTTTGTGTCGGGTGCGAGCGGAGAAAGTGTGGTAGTATTATATCAAAAGTGATTCGTTCCCAGGAAACAGAGTGTTGTTAGTGGTAAATGAGCGGCTTGTGCTTAAGGGATGCGACTATGAAAAAAATAAATGTGCTCGTATGTCTTCTTGTAGTTACGATAACCGGTTGCTTGAGTATTCATAGCAGCGCAGAAGCTCCTATAACGCAGAAAACGCTTGTCAGGACATCGGATGCTGTTGAGGCAGTAGGTTCTCCTAAAAAAGAGTCGGTGGCGGCGAGCAAAAAAGATTCCCAATCTAAAAAAGTAAAAGTCGACAGAAAAAAGAGTGTGTCCGCAGAGAAAAATAAAGTTGTACAAAGTTCTGACCTTTTAAAAAATAAAACACTCTATCCGGTTGATGATATTGTAGTGGTTATCTATGCACAAGAGGGCACGGAAATAATTACTCAATCAGATTTGAATAGGCCAACGCTTGAGGGCGCGCCTCGTACGTTAGATGAAACAATTTTTGAACGTCTCCTCTTTCTCGATGCAAAAAAATATAAAATGACAGCAGATGAAGAAGCCATAGATAAGCATTTGGCCACTGTGCAGCGGCAAAATAATATGACTCTTGATGAGTTGAAAGCGGTGTTTAAAGCATCGGGATATACGTATGAAGAAGGCCGCGAGCAATTTGGCATTATGTATGCGGTTAATTCGGTAGTTGATTTTAAAATTCGTTCGCGTTTGATTGTTCCGGAAAAAGATGTGCTCGCCTATTATGAGGCAAACCCCGTTATGCTTGAGCCGAGTTATCAGGTGCAGCGCGCGGTTATACCTTATGCAAAGGCTGCGAGCAAACAGGAGTTACGTAAAGAGTTGGCATCATTTAAAGGAATTGGTCTTGAATGGCAAGATTCTTTTTGGGTGGATCAAAGTGACTTAGCCGAGAGTAAGCGTTTTATTATAGACATGGTTGTTGGCGCCATCGGCGAACCGCAAGAAATTGATAGTGGTTATGAAGTAGTGAAACTTGTCGATAAAAAGGGTGAGCGTTTAGCGCCGCTAGAAGATCGTTATCGCGAAATTGTTGATATCCTTCGTAAACCAAAATATGACGAAGTAATGGCTGAGTATAAAAAAACTTTGTTTGATTCTGCATCAATAGTCTATCTGCGACAAGAGCAAAAAACGACAGATTCAGAAGCAGCGGATGCTTATACTGGCAAAACTAAAAACACACTTAAACAGCAGTAAACCTGATAACACTAATTACTTAGATTTTTGTGGGTTTGTTTCTTTTTTAGGGAAAATAAACCCACTCTTTTTTAGCATTTTATTGTTGTTTGTTTTTTTCTTGTACTTTTTCGCGAAGCTTTTGTGCATAATCAAGTTTGTTTATCTGATGAGCTCGGCCTATTGCAAAGGTGTTTTCTGGTACCGATTGGGTGATGACTGAGCCGGCCGCGGTAAATGAGCCTTTGCCAATAGTTATGGGTGCTACCAGCGTATTATTGCTACCGATAAAGATATTGTCTTCGATTGTAGTGGTATTTTTATTGCGGCCGTCATAATTGCAGGTGATTGTGCCGGCGCCAAAGTTGACGCGATTTCCTATGCGTGCATGTCCCAAATAGGTGAGATGACGGGCCTTGGTGTATGCGCCAACACTGCTTTGTTGAATTTCTACAAAATTGCCAATGGCGCTGTGATCGGCGACGGTGACGGCGTTATGCAGGTGCGCAAATGGCCCAACCTCGGTGAGTTCGCCCACCATTACTTGATTGAGTGCGCTGTGCGAAAATATTTTTGCCTTATCTCCTATTTTTGCGTCATGTAGTTGCGAGAAGTTGTGAATTTGGCATTGGACGCCGATACTCGTATTTCCCGTGATGTGGACATTGCTGCCAATGGTCGTCTGTGCGCCGATGCTTACGCTTGTATCAAGGTGTACAGTTTCCGGATCGGTGAATATGACGTCCCGTTGCATCCAATAGTCGATCAGTTTCGCGCATTGCAGTTTTGTTGCGCTGTTCAAGTCGCGCATGGTTATAACGCTCAACATGGTTGTTGCTGGTGCACGGAAAGATTGTATTGCCTGATTATTTTCTTGCGCTGTTGCTATAAGTGCTATAAACCATGGTTGTGATAATGATTCTGGTGTAGTATTGGCGAGCATTTTCGCGATAAGACTTTTACGTACTATACAGAAGCCCATACTGGTTGCCGTGCGTGCTGCAGTAGGGGTTGGCAAGAGCTGTGTGTTTGTGGTGCGGCTTTTTTCTGGCTCTTGTTGCGTGCTCAAGTCGGTTGTTTGTACTGTGCACGTGGGCTTGTGGGCTTGTACGGTGGTCAGTGTTGCTTCTTGGGTTATGTGTTGTTGTAATGCATCCATAAGCACGGTGCTCTCAAGCAGGGGAAGATTGCCATGCATAATAATGATGTATTCCTGTGGTTGTTCAAGCGCTTTGGCGAGCGCGACTGTTATATCTTCCGGAGTTTCTTGATGGATTTGGGTGATGGATGTTGTGTTAAAGTTGCGTGTAATAAGTGCGGTCATTGCTTCTTGTTCTGGCGGTATTACTACTATGGTTGTGGGGATTGCGTGCGCAGCAAGAAGGGTAAGGGGATAGGTAATAAGTTCCTGGCCACATACTTTGTTTAGCAGGGAAAGTGGCTTTGTGTTGGCATCACTGCTATTTTCTGTCGCTAGCAGGATTGCTTGTATATTATTTTTATACAGATCATCTATGGTGCGGCTAAGATTGCAACTGATGAGCGTGCACAGCAGGAGTTCATAGTGCTTTCATGAGGGTTCCTTTAGGGTTTTTTGCCTGTAGCCTAGCAGGGGGGAATGTGTTTTGCAAGCGCCATTAGATCGATAGCATTGGAAAGATTTTTTTGGAATCAAACTCATTTGCTGTCGTGCGTAAAAAGATGCTATTGTGTGCGGTTATGTTGAGCTACTTTTCTTCAGCCGCATTCTGCGCTTCTTGATATAACTCGAGCGCTTTCTCAATAAGCGTATCTTTTTTGGTAGCCAATTCAGGCTTGGCGCTAAAGTAGTGTTCCAGAAGTGTTTTTAAATCCATATCGACTTTGACGGCGGCGCGATATTTACGCGTAGATTGTTGTCTGATAGGCAAAATATCTACGATATGCATCGCCTCTGCGGCGGCACGCTGTATGACTTGTAAATCAACCGTATCTTTTTCATCGGGCGGCAAATGATAGATAATTTTTACTATTGCATCCTTTAATGTTTTTTTTCGCATCTCTTGCAGCAGTTGTTCTGTTTGACTTTTTCCTGGCTGCATCATGACCTCAATTTGGATAAATGGCCGCGTTGGTGTGGGAATAAATTCGTGCGAAGCGGTACCTTTTTTTTCAAGACTTACTAGGCAAAAGCCTTTCTGTTCATTCCGTTCGCCAAAATCAATACGTTCAACAGAACCACAATAGATAAGTGGAATGCCGTTTGTATTTAAATTTTGATAGCGATGCAAGTGACCGAGCGCAATATAATCAAAGGGGCTTATAGCCAGTTGCGAGGGGAGAAAAAGTGGATCAGTGCCATAGATGGCACGTTTTTCTGATCCAGAGAAAAGACCAGAACTCACCGTCAAGTGACCAGCCAAGACGGCGGGCAGTGCAGGGTCAAGTTTTTGCGCATAATCGGCGATGATGCTGCTTACTGCCTTGCTGATGTATGCGGTTAAATCGCTGCTGGTGCGCTCATCGATCGAGTCTGTTAGTGCGATGGTTGTGCGTGTTGGCCAGGGGATGCCCACAATTTGTGTGAGGCCATTTTTTGTGGCGAGATTGAGAATGGTTGGTTTTTTAATAACGTGAAAGCCTTCAAATGGAAGCTCGTCAAAAATATCAAGGGTGTTTGCTTTACCAAAGCTTAGCGGATTGTCGTGATTGCCAACCACAATTACTACGGGTATTCCTGCTTTATACAGGCGAAGCATACTCGTGAGAAACAATTTCTGTTGAGTGGGGCTGGGATGTGTTGTTTTATAGGCGTCGCCGGAAAAGAGAAAAAAATCTACGTTTTTTTCAATGGCCGTATCAATGCAGTAACTGAATGCGCGATGAAAATCGAGCAGACGTGAGTGCATGCCTGTGGCGCTGTCAATTTTGCCATAATTTTCGACGCCAATATGCACATCGGCAGTGTGAATAAAGCGAATCATGTTTTTTATTAAGCCTCTTTTTGTGGCTTTATAGCACCGGGAAATGATGTCGGTGTTGTATTTTGTTCAGCCGTGCTGACATACTGGTGCGCCGTGGTTGCTTTGTGAGTGCCCTGTTGGGTTGTATAGGTAAAGCTCTCTATGTGGGCGTGTTCTTTAACAATGGCCTGATTGTGTAGATGCGCAAAGGGGCCTATGTGCGCATGGGCGCCTATGGTTGCATCACTGATAATGCAATGCGGTTCTATCATTACTTGGTCGCCAATCGTTGCCTCAGAAAGCGATGAAAATGCACCGATGGTACAATTGCTGCCGATGGCACAGTTGCCAACAAGATGTACGCCTCCACTAATTGTTGTTCCTGCGCCGATCGATACTTGGACGTCAAGATGAATTGCTTGCGGCATGGTAAAGCGTACCCCTTTGCTCATCCAGTAGCGAATGAGCTCTGAACGCTTGATTTGTTCTGCTGCCCACAATTCTTGGAGATCATTCACGCCGCGAATACGGTCGAATGCAGCGAGTGTGGTGCTTACTGTTTTTTTATGATTGCTTGCTATTTGTACCAAATCAGTCAAATAAAATTCTCTGCTTTTTTCATTTTTTTTAATTTCAGAGATAGCTTGTTCCAAGAATGAACGTGAAACAATATAAACACCGGCGTTCACAAAACAATGTTCATGAGGATCGCCATCAAAATGTTTTGCTTCAACGATTTGCAAAGAGCCATCGATTTGAATAACTCTACCATAGGAATAGCCGGCCGGGTCTTCGCTGTGGGCAACGACGAAGCTCATCACCGCTTGCGTCTGGCAATGTTTGTCGTAAAGGCCCTGGATGATATCTTCAGCGATTAACGGCATGTCGCCATTAAGAATTAAGAGGTTTTCGCTCTGCCACTGACTCTTGGTGCACATGAGCGCATGTCCAGTACCCAGTTGCTCCTCTTGAGTAACAAAGGAAACCGCTTGCTCATGCTGTCGTTTTACTGTTTCCATAACCTGTTCTTTTTGATAGCCAACGACCAGGGTTGTCGGTATTTTTAAGTGTGTTAAGAGTTTGGTGAGATAGAGCACCATCTCTTGCCCGCATATTTTTTGTGTGAGTTTTGTGGTGCCGGTATTAAAGCGTGTTGCTTTACCGGCGGCTAATACAATTGCTTGTATATTTTTCATCTGAGTCCTCCTTATAGGTCATGCAGAAAGATGAATTCTCTTGGCAAGATATCTTTTTTACCATTTATTTTTCAACCTATTTTTCTCTGGGTATAATAAATGGCGACAATCAGAGCTTTTTTTAAAGACTCATACGAGGTAGTGTATCATGCTTTTGTTATCCTATAAAGAGTCTCCAAAGCTTTTAAAATCAGCAAAAAAAGGTATTATAAAGAGGTGCTCGCTGTTCTAATGGTAAACGGGTATGTGGAGAGATGGCTGAGTGGTCGAAAGCGGCCGCCTCGAAAGCGGCTATCCCGTGTAAACGGGATCGAGGGTTCGAATCCCTCTCTCTCCTCCAGTCTTCGCTTATCCGTGCCTTCAGGCTCGGCAAGCTATGCCTGGCTGGCGCCAGTTATTTGGTAAAAGACTAGTAAAACATAGGCAGATGACGCTCTCCAAAAAAAGTTTTTTAAATTAACAGGGTATGCGATGGGCAAAATAAACAGCAATTTCTGGTGCATGAGTAGACGGTTAGTGGTAGTGGTGATGTTTGTAGGTGCGCTTTCGCAGCGCATGCTGGGCATGGTCTACGATAATCGGTATATGCCTTTATTGCAGCGCTCATACATTACCTGTGCCGATCGTCCATCGCATGTGCGTGGTGCGTTGTTTGCAATGACGGCGAGTCAGGCTTTTGGGCAGGGCGATGACTTTTTGGGTATTCCCGAAATATATGGACCGTTTGATTTGGGGGTGCTCACTAAATCCATGGGTATAGCGCAGATGTCTCTTTCGCCATTATTAAGTGAGTTGCAGGATCAAAAAATCCCTTTTCGTGTTGATGGACATTTGCAAACACAGGGTGCCGCCTTTGGTTATCAACAACAATTGGGAGATTTGCTACAGCTTGGCTTTACCTGGTTTGTTATGCGTTCAACTTCCCGCCAAGAATTTTTTTCTGACAGAAATAATATGAATTTTGGGAGTATGTTGACGGATATTACGCTTGATGAAGCATTGCGCGAGGCTTTAGCGGAGCTTGGCTTTAAACAGAATTATGCTCATCAGGTAGGTTCGAGTGATTTTGATTTGTATGCACGTGTTGGGTATCGTTGGGATTATGAACTTAAGTGTCGCTCTATTGATACGGGCATGCGCGTAGGGTTGTTGGCACCAATGGGCGTGACGCGTTGTCCGACGATGCCGGCGTCTATTCCTTTTGGCGGGGATGGTTTTTGGGGTATGTATGGACAGGTTGATGTAGAGGTTGAAGCAAAAGAAGATTTCAAGGTTGGTCTTTTTGCGCGGCTCAATAAACGGTTTGCCAAGACCAAAATGGTGCGCATGCCGGTTACCCAGGAGCCAAGCATTTTTGGAGTAGCGCAGGGTAATGCGCGTATTAACCCGGGAGTTACCTTTATTTTTTCTCCGTATGCTTCCATAGAGGGCTTACGTGGAGGATTAGGGCTTCGCGTTGATTATACCTTGACCAAGCATATGCGTGACTCTTGGAGCGATGCGCGGCCGACCGGTTGCGTGCCTGTTAATCTTTGTCAGGCAGAAGCTTTCTCCCATTGGGGGTCTGATTATGCTAGTTTTACGGCTTTTTATGATTTTGGAAAAATGAAAGAATTGCGATCATTTGAACCATTGCTTTTTTTCACCTGGGATATTCCTGTATCATTGTTTGTGACTGAAAGAAGTGTAAAAACCAATCGCATTATGCTTGGTGTAGAATTTAGTTTTTAGTAGCGTAAGGGCGTCTGACCATGAGTATGTTCAAATTTCTTCCCGCGCAGCGGCTTTTTAGTATTTTTTCTAATGATGTGGCAATTGATCTTGGCACAGCAAATACGGTTGTATACGTACGTAACAAGGGTGTTGTGCTTAATGAGCCTTCCGTTGTTGCGGTGCGAGCCCATACATCGCAGGTATTGGCTGCTGGTAAGGAAGCAAAAGAAATGTTGGGTAAAACGCCAGAAAATATCGTTGCGTGTCGTCCTATGCGTGACGGTGTTATTACTGATTTAGAGTTAACTGAATATATGTTGCGTCACTTTATTCGTTCGGTGCACAATGATCGACGTACTTTAGTGCGACCGCGTATGGTAATTGGCGTGCCATCGGGTATTACCCAGGTTGAATTACGTGCGGTAGAGGATGCTGCTCGTCAGGCGGGTGCGCGCGAAGTGCATACTATTTTGGAACCTATGGCGGCAGCAATCGGCGCAGGATTAATGGTGCAAGAGCCATCTGGTAATATGATCGTTGATATTGGGGGCGGCACTACCGAAGTTGCTGTTATCTCACTTAAATCAGTGGTGTTTTGTAAATCGGTGCGGATTGGCGGCGATGAAATGGACCGTGCCATCGTTCAATATGTTAAAAGAAAATATAATCTGTTAGTGGGTGAGCGTACTGCCGAGCAGATCAAAATAGAGATTGGTTCAGCGATGCTTGATCCAGAACTGAGCAAACGTTCAGTACAGGTAAAAGGTCGTGATTTGGTGACAGGCGTACCAAAAACGGTGACGCTCACGGCTCAAGAAGTAAACGAAGCATTGTTGGAAACCGTAGCAAGCATAATCGATACAATTCGTATCGCATTGGAAAATACGCCGCCAGAGTTGTCATCTGATTTGGTTGACCAAGGTATTGTTATGGCTGGTGGTAGTTCACTATTGCGCGGTCTTGATCGTTTGATTGCCAAAGAGACTGGATTGCCGGTGCGTGTTGCAGAGGATCCATTGTTTTGTGTGGTCAAGGGTGCGGGAAAAGCGGTGGAAAATTTGGAATTTTTCCGCGAAACATTAATGCGATAGTTGGACAATGGCTTTTAGTCATGGCATTCCATTAAAAAAGCAATACGGGCAGCATTTTTTGCGGCAAGATTCTGTCGTGCATGTCATGCTTGATCACGTTGACTTACAGCAGGCGTCGGTGGTCGAGATTGGCCCGGGAGATGGCTTTCTCACGCGTCATATTTTGCAGCAACCGATTGCACGGCTCTGGTCATTTGAGATTGATGCTGACTGGGTGCGACTACTGAAAGAGACAATCAAGGATCCACGGTTTACGGTATTTGAAGAAAATATCTTGGATATCAATTTCTCTCGTTTTCAGGAGCATGTGCCGTGGGTGCTCTTGGCCAATCTGCCCTATCAAATTACTTTTCCTATTTTACATATGCTCCAGAAGCATCGCGATGTGATAACGCACGGCGTGTTTATGATCCAAGAGGAAGTGGCGCAGAAATTAGTTAAAACAAGTGGTCGTGGTTATGGATTTCCTTCGCTCTTTTTTAATCACTATTTTGAGCTGAAATTGTTAATGAAAGTTTCTCCAACAGCATTTCTGCCGCCGCCAAAAGTATTTTCTCGGCTAGTATATTTTAAGGCAAAGCAGACGGTGGCATCTATTCCAGATGAGGAGAATTTTTGGAAATTTATAAAACTATGTTTTCATCAACCACGTCGTATGTTGCGCAATAATCTTGCGCAGGGACAGTATGATTTGACTAAAATATCAGCAGAGCAATTGGCCTTGCGTGCGCAACAGCTTTCTATGGACGAACTACTGGAATTATGGGAAGCGGTGCGTAGCTAGCCTGGCCCCCATGTCGTTTTGTTGCAAGTATTTTTTTGTGCGTATACAGCAGGAGGTATGTTTGCGGTGCCCTGTGTGTACGCGTATTTTGTCAGAAGGTTTTATGAAAAAAATTGTGTGTGCTGTTTTTTGTTTTCTTGTCTTTGGTTGTTGTGTGACTACCCTGAATTCAATGCAAAAGGAAACTCGTATGGATTATGCTCGCGAATCTTTAAAAACGCGCTTTATTATCGGCGTTTCTTTGCGTACGACTAACGCAGAGGGTAAGGCATTTCAAGATATTCCAGTCTTTTGGAAAACCGTGCAGGAAAATAATCTTTTGCAGAATGTTCCGGCGGTAGTAGAACCTCAGAAGCTGTATGCGGTTTATACGGACTATGCGCCTGATGGTTCCTATGCCATGATCATTGGTAAGCAGGTGAATTCTTTTGATACGGTGCCAGCTGGTATGGTTTCTTGTGTTATACCGGAGGGGCAGTACGCACTTTTTACTGCTCAAGGGATTGAATTTGCCCAGGCAGTAGGAATGATGTGGGGAGCAATTTGGCAATTGCCTCTTGATAGAGCTTTTACTGCTGATTTTGAAGTCTATGATGCGGCACTTTTGAGTAAACCGGTACCAGAGGTGCCTATCTATGTTGCGCTCAAGCAATGATCTATTGCGTTGAGCAAGCAACTATTTTTGCCGTGTGTGCCGGGGATCCTGATTACAAGCACACTGCTTTGTAAATAAACAGTGTGCGTTCGTGTTCCATTGTATGTTTTGCAGAGAGTGTATGAGATCTTGTTTTTTATTCTGCGTATTCTTGCTCAAGAATATCCAAGTATTGCTCGAACTTGAATAACTTACCTCGTTTTTGCTTGGTGCTTTCAACCAGAATGTTTTCTTGAACAAAATCGGCAATAATTTTGCTTGCGGTGTTATATGCTACTCCAAGTTGTGTGGCGAGCTCCTTAATGCTGATGATGGGAAACTTAAAAAGGATAGTAAGGGCTTTTAGGCGACTTTCTTGGTATGTGCTGCTTTTTTTTCTAAAAAGGGAGGCGAGCTCCATTTCTAATGTTTCAATATCTTTGGCGCGTCGGTAGGCATCAATGCTGCTTGCATGTATGGCTCGTAGATAAAAAAGAATCCACCCTTCAAAATCTCCTGTGGTTCTTACGCGGTCAAGCGTTTGGTAGTACTCGAGAGCGTGTTTTTTGAAATAATATGAAGGATAAATAATCGGGGCAAGTAGTAGTTTGCTGTCGATGAGCTGAAGAACAATCAGTAAGCGGCCTATTCTTCCATTGCCATCCAAAAAGGGGTGAATAGTCTCAAATTGAACATGGGCGAGTCCTGCCTTAATGAGAGGGGCGAGTGATTCATTGGTATTGATAAATTGTTCAAGCTGTGAAATAAGCTCCGGCACTTGAGTCGCGGGTGGTGGGACGAGATTGCCAACGATGACGGCTTGTTTTCGATAGTTTTCAGGATCTGACTTATTCCCCTGGCCGAGTTCCATTAGTTCCTTATGCGCAGCCCGAATGACGCGGGATGAGATAGGGAGCCCTTCGTCTTGGATGAGGGTGAGAGCTTTAGTGAGGGCTTTTGTATAATTTAAAACCAGTTGAGTGTTTTTATTGGGCTTTATAGTTGATAATGGTTGGGTGAATACGTCCAGAAGTGTTGTATGAACCCCCTCAATAGCGGAAGAAAGAAGCGCTTCTTTGGTGATGTAGGCTTTAATAAAACGCTGAATGTCCGGGACGCGATGAGCCATTTCATTTAATTTTCCCAGACTATTCATTGCTTGTCCGTAGAGATTTGTTGCTTCTGGGGTAAGTGTAAGTTTTGGATTTTCAGGTGGTAGTGGATTTGGAATAAAATAGGTGGTGGTGCCGAGTTTTTCGTAATGGCCTGTTTGGCGCATAGGGAATCCCTTTTTAAAAAGAGGGAAAATTGAAATAACAACGCTCAGTCTACCACGTTATTTCAAAAAAAGGGTATAAATTGAAATAACGGAAACCTTTTGAGGTCATTATTTCAATAAAATGGGTACTAAAGAGAAGAGGAACCTATGTTTTGTTCTTTGGATGAGCTTTAACTATTTTTCTATCGTTAATTCAGTTGCTTTGCCTTGGCCCCATTGGCCACTTCCTGCAGCGCCATTTTTTTAGCAAGTTTTCTTTTGCGTACGCGATGCGGTGCCTTGCTCCAGTTATCAAGGTAATGTTTCTTGGCCACGGTGTACGCCTGTTTTATATGTTCATTAATGAGTTGTTCATCAAAACGTTCTGGTTTAAACACAAGGGCTAGTTCTTGTAGCTCTTTAAATCTGTCTGGCTGGATAAAGTTGAAGACTGAATAGAATTTTCTGTTTTTTATATTTTTAACCAATGCAAGGCCATGCTCAGGGCGCACATCGATGATGATAGGGGCATAAGGACTCGTATATTTCTCAACAGACTCGAGAATGTACATATAAAATGGTATGAGCGAAATTGCCGGTAATGGTGCGAGTGCAAAGGTTGAGCGATAGTGTGTTTGCGACCAACCGAATGCCCAAAGCTCTGCATGTCCAGGAGAAGAATCGCGCAGCAAATGGGAATTGCCCGAGACGACTGCCGGATCAGTGAAATCAAAGGTGTGCTCAAATTGGTCTTGGTTTTTTCGCGTATGTCGTGCATTGCGCGTTATTTTTATCTGAATTTGAATCAGTTTTGCTGGCAATTTAAGTGAATGGCGTCGTCGTTTGAATTTTTGCTCCGAAAGGAATCTTCTAAAGGAGAAAAAGTCGAGTTTTTGGACCCGGTCCCCTGCAGAATAAAAATGATAAATTTTTTTAAAAATGGGGCTGTTAATACAGGAATCAGTTTCTCGCTGTACCGGCATTCCCCAGAAAATAGCCTCATCGATACTGAGGGTGGAATTTGGAAAGTTCTGTGCAACTGCCCCCAAGTTGAGGACAACATTTCCTCCATGGCTATAGCCGATCACTTTTACTTTTGGATTAATACCGCGCTCCCGGAACGCGGCAACTTCTTTTTCAAGCGCAAGGAATAATTGTTTTGAATCAAGGTAGCGTTGCCGTACGCTGAGCAAGCCTGACCAGCCAAAGGTATAATAATGAGGATCAACTTGTTTTGTTGGATAGCATTGTTCGGTGATGCGATTAAGGACATTGGCTAATGCGCATGAGGCATTTCCTGGAGTGCGATCGGCCGTATTTACCGGGACGAGACCGAAACCTTGCATAGCCTGATATTGGTAAAAGATTGGATCTTGACGCATCAATTCGACTGTTTTTGAATAGGTCGTTTTTTGTACATCATCAGCCATGAAACGTAAAAAATTTGCCGCATTAAGATGAGGTTGTACACTCATAATGCCATGCACAAAAACTACAATCCACGTCTCCTTTTCAGTTGACTTCAATTGCGGCGTTGCAAAGCGAGTACCAGCGGGAATATGTGCTGTTTGTGATACAAGCTGGTCTTGCGCTTGAACAATATATCCACAGAAAATAGAAATGAGAAGATACTTTTTTAACCTTCTTCTCACAAGTCCTCCCACAGATTCTTTCATCTTTTTGCCTATTTACACTGTTATTATATACTGAAAGCCACTTTCTGTCTTCTTTTTATTACTTGTTTCTCAATTTTATCCTATCATAAAAAAGTTAAAATTTCAAACTGAATATGTTGTCATGTAAAAAATGCCTTTAGTTTCCCATAAGAGAAGGTGTTTTTAACCAGAGAGGGGTTTAATTCCCCGAGGCTTGCCTCGTAATTCTTTGATTTTTTTTGTGTCTTAAGATGCTCCGCAGCTTGCTGCGGGGAGTTTCACACATTGATGAGCATTCTTTAATTCTGAGGTTCTTTGAAAAGCCTTATTTTTAGTAAGATTGTTACAAAAGTGTATGCCAGTAGTGTAAAATTTTGGTGGGCTTTCTGATTTGAAAACTTTGTTTAATAAAAAAGAGCGGGGGTAGCATGAATTGGCTACAAAGAGTAGGCATAAGTTTTACGTTAATGGGGCGCTTGATGCGTGTGTTTTTGCAAATGGTATATGGTGCATGGCGTGTTTCACGGGTGCCAGTGCCCATCGTCTCTTTTTTTGGTGGCGCTCGCTTTAAACTTGATGATCCTTACGCCAAGCAAGCAAACGTGCTAGCAAAAAAGCTTGTTGAAGCAAATATTTCTGTGCTTACCGGAGGAGGCCCGGGTATAATGGAAGCTGCAAGTTGTGGTGCCGTGCCTACAAAGGGAACGGGACGTAGTCTGGGAATAGGTGTTACTGACCTTCGCGAACCTAAAAATCCCTGCGTACAAGAGTATTTCGAGCTGGATTACTTTTTTGCGCGCAAGTGGTTACTCACTCACTATTCAGTTGCATTTGTGGTTTTCCCCGGAGGGTTTGGTACGCTCGATGAATTGGCTGAAGTGTTAACTCTTATGCAAACAAAACAGCTTAAGCGGGTTCCGCTTATATTGATAGGTAGGGAATTTTGGGCACCATTTATGACGTGGATAGCTGAAGCATTGCAGCATGGTGCAATTTCAGAACAAGATGTGCGTCTTTTTACGGTAACGGATGATTTAGAAGAAGCCTTTTGTTCTATCAGTAACATCTGTGTACTGTGGCGAGGCCAATTAGGCAAGTAAAAGGCGTAATGATGCGTAAAAAAAGGAATCATATGTATTGGTTTTTTCAAGGGGTTAAACTTTTTTTTTCTTCGGTATGGGCTGGCTTAGTTGGTGTACGTGCGCTGTTGTATGTAGGGCGTTTGCAGCAACCCATAGTGACTATTTTTGGGGGAAAGCTGGCGCCGGATGGCAGCCCTTTTGTGCAGCATGCGTATGAGTTTGCTCGCCAGCTTGTACATCATAAGATTTCGGTATTAACGGGTGGAGGCCCGGGCATTATGGAAGCAGCAAATTGTGGTGCTTATGCAGCGGCATTAAAAAAGGGCGATGCGTGCCGCTATACGCTTGGAATAGGGGTCTATGGCGTAAATGGTGGCTTTGTGAGTCGCTGTGCATTTGTTGTCTCTATGCCCTATTTTTATTTGCGCAAACAATTACTTATGAAATACTCTGTTGCATTTGTGGTATTTCCAGGGGGAATCGGTACGGCTGATGAGTTGTTCGAACTTTTAAATCTTATGAAATTGCAAAAATTGCCCTTACATCCAGTGGTTTTGATTGGTACGGCCTATTGGAAACCATTGCTTGTCTGGATGTATGAGTCAGGAATAGCGCAGGGTTTTATTCCAGCAGAATGTAAAAAATTAGTGCAAGTAACAGATGATCTGGAAAAAACGTTGGCAATTATAAGAGATTCCTGCGCGAAAAATAGAAATGGGTGCGAATCGATCGAAAAAAAATAGCGCGTGTCTTAAAAAAGATGGGATAGATATGAAGCAAGAATCTTTTTCATATTATGCTGCATCGTCAGCCTCTCAGGTAATGCAGGAGCTAGGTAGCTCTGTTGATACTGGTTTATCGCAGCAAGAAGCTGCGCGGCGTTTAGCTCAATATGGTCCCAATGAAATAGCGTTACACTCTGAATCCTGGATTTCTTTTTTAGTTAATCAGGTGCGTTCTCCTTTCATCTATTTATTACTTGGTGCGGGTTCGTTGCTCTTTTTTTTGCAGCGTTTTGCTGAAGGGGCATTGTTAATCGCGATCGTTTTGCTTAATGCTCTTTTGGGCTTTTATCAAGAGTATCGATCTATGCGCGTTTTAATGTATTTAAGGCGCTTTTTGCTTACTCGAGTTACGGTGTTGCGCAATGGGGTACGAGAGTCGCAGGCGAGTAAGCAACTTGTTCCGGGAGATATTATTTTTTTTCAAGCGGGCGATCGTATTGTTGCTGATGTTCGCGTGATAAAAGAGACTAACTTTTTGCTCGATGAATCACTGTTGACGGGTGAATCGATGCCGGTAAAAAAAGAGAGCGATCCTTGTCCGGGTGTGGCAAACAGTTTTCAAGCGAAAAATATCTGTTTTACCGGTACAACAGTGGTGAGTGGAAGTGGAATGGGAGTGGTAATTGCGACAGGTAAAGAAAGCTACTTTGGCGATATTAGTGCCCTGACAGCAGATACTGCTCGCTTGAGTAGTTTTTCTAAAGGCATTTCTTTGTTCAGTGGCTTTCTTATGCGTCTCATGTTTGTTTCCATTACCGTGCTCTTGGTTATACGAGTTGGACTGTTGCATTCGACCCATATCAACTTGAGTGACTTTTTTATTTTTGCTATTGCTCTTGCCGTGACTATTATTCCTGAAGCATTACCTGTGGTTATTACGTTCTGCTTGTCGCAAGGTGCCTTACTTATGGCTCAAAAAAAGGTTGTTGTAAAACGGTTGACGGCGATTGAAGATTTGGGCGATATGGAAATTCTCTGCATCGATAAAACAGGCACTATCACTGAAAATAGGATGGCAGTTGCCCGCGTGTATGCCCGTGATGAACACGCTGTTTTGGAATATGCTTTTTTGGCCGGGTCTGAGTGGCAGGAAAAACATGCTACAGGTAAGGGTTTTGATAATGCACTCTATGCCAGCTTAAATCCAGAAGGGCGCCAACGCCTTTCCGCGTATACCCGAGTAGCAGAACTGCCATTTTCAGCTGAACGCCGAGCAAGTTTAGTTTTGGTTGCACAAAAGGGAACTCCGCAAGACTTTGGTTTGTCACAGAGTGATGCCACGGGGGAACTTATTGTGCGCGGAGCTATTGAAGTCGTTCTTACGCGCTGTGCTACTCAAATCGCGAGCGAAACGGAAAGTATTAGAAGTTGGGTTGCTCAAGAGGGGGCGCAGGGCCGTCGCGTGCTTGCCGTTGCAAAAAAAGCCTTTCCTCCTGTGGCAGAGTTAAATGAAGCAGTCCAGGGGGCAACCGACTTTGATTTTGTAGGTGCTATTTCTTTTTCCGATCCTATTAAAAAAACCGTCCATCAGGCGTTGCATAGGGCACAAAAATTGGGAATCGCCGTAAAAATGCTCAGTGGCGATAGTCCCGAGGTGTGCGGCGCGGTTGCACTTGAAGTGGGACTTGTGCATGATAAAAATGCGTATTTGACCGGTGAGCAATTTTCCAAGCTTTCTGAATCAGCACAGTTGGATGCAGTTGAAAGATATGCGGTTTTTTCTCGCATCTTGCCGCAGCAGAAGTATCAGATTGTGCAGTTACTTGAACGGTCGCATGCAGTTGGGTATTTGGGCGATGGTATTAACGATGCACCGGCGCTCAAAGTGGCGAATGTAGGACTGGCGGTAAGTGAGGGGGCAGAGATCGCTAAAGAAGCAGCTGATATTATTTTGCTCAAAAAGAGTTTGGCGGTTATTATCGATGGGGTTGAAGAGGGGCGTAAAGTTTTTGCCAATACCATGAAATATATCAGGACATCTCTGGCATCAACCTTTGGTAATTTTTATTCACTGGGTATTGCTTCATTTTTTATTACATTTTTACCTATGCTGCCGGTGCAGCTTGTGCTGGTCAATTTTTTGAGCGACTTTCCTCTGCTTGCCATTGCAACGGATAATGTTGACCCCGACGAACTAAAGCGACCCAAAAAGTATGCCATAAAAAAGCTGATGTTGTTGGTGGTCATTTTTGGTTTGATAAGCTCCTTGTTTGATTTTGTTTTTTTTGCCGCTTTTTATGCCTATCCTCCTGCCGTTTTTCAAACGGGATGGTTTGTGGAAAGTGTTCTACAGGAATTGGCTTTTTTCTACGCCATTCGTACGGCAAAACCATTTTTTAAAGCATTACGACCTTCGTGGCCGATAGTAGCTAGTTCAGGGTTCGTGCTGGCAGTGATAGCCGTGTTAGCGCTTGCTCCATGGGCACACGAAAATATAGGGTTTGCTCAACTTAATTGGAGGCAGTTGGGGCTTATTATTCTTATTATGATTATCTATTTTGCCACCGTAGAAATCGTGAAAGCCTTTTATTATCGTGCGAACACCAAACATGAAAATAGTTCGCAGACATTCTAGTGTGGCGTGAGCTTGTCGTTGTTTTACAGAACCTGGACTATAAAATTTCTAGGCGGGTGAATATGCGTCGTAATGCATGAGGATGTACGAAACAGATTCCTCCCATGCCTGCTCGTACCGCTTTTTTTATATTGATTGGCTTGTCATCGATCAATAAGAGTTGTTTGGGATTACTGTATTCTTTGTAGTACTGATCAAAAAATGCTTGGTGAGGTTTGCC
Organism: bacterium; assembly: GCA_021777215.1. GTDB lineage: Bacteria > Babelota > Babeliae > Babelales > Vermiphilaceae > JAJYDS01. Next base: position 34,802 of record JAJYDS010000005.1, on the reverse strand, counting down.
ACAGTAATCATTCTCCGCGCAGGGGGCAATGACCGCATCAAACGGTTTAAACACCTCCGGATAACTGTAGGCCAGATCTGCGTAAATAGTTTTTCCTATATTCGACATGATGTGAATGGTGTAGCCTTTTTGTTTGAGCTGGTGTGCTAGCTGCACCGTCTGAGTAATTGGTTTTTGTGCGTTGGCGATAGCAATTCCTAGGGGAATGAATTGTTCAAATGAGCAGTGTTTTTTACCGAGACCAATAATATATTCTTCGGTGACTCCCTTTTTAATAATAAGCTTGAGTATATCAAGAATAAAAAAGGGATTTAGGGCATAAAAAAGAATTTTAATTACCCAAGGATTTTGCCATACAAGTGAGGCTATTTTCCTGTAGTCTTTGGTAAAAAGCACTCCGTGAATATCAAAGGTGATTATAGTTGTTTGGGGACATACGGGCATGGTAAGGGGCGACATGAAGACGGACCGCTTTTGGGGGTTTATGCGCCGGAGCGTCCGCGTTAGGGTTTTGAACATACGGTACACCACCGGCGCCGTGAGCCCAAGGCTAACAAGTGTGAGAGGATATGAGGCCATTGGTATACCCCTATTTTATAAAAGGTTATTATTTTCTCTGTCATTTTAGCATAAAAGAGATTGTTTTTTTAGGGGTTATGCCTACACTAACAAACAAGGTGCCTGATTCCCAAAAAAGAGTTAATAAAGGGAATCTTTTGCTTGCACCATTTTGCTAAAAAATGATTATTCTATTTTTTTGTGGGTCATAGCCTGCCATTTGGGGAGAACTGTCTATGTCAATAAAAAATTGGTTAAAAAAGGGGGCGCTAGGGATAGTTGGAGTGGTATCGGTTGCACTCTGTTGGTTTCCGCTTACCCCTATTTTGGGTTCTTGGGCAGCATTCTTTTCTGTTAAAGCTGTCCTTTTCCCCTTGGCGGGTGCTTTTGCTGGGGTGGGAGGTGCTGTTTTTCTCACTGGCCTGCGCCTTTTAATACGGAGCCTCTGGGGAGCTGCTCTTGATGCGCATATACTAGCCCATTTTCTGCCGGGGTTATGCGCCTCACTTTCATGGGCAACGCGCTCAAGTTTGATGCATGTGGTGTTGCCTCTTGGTTGCATGTTTTTATTTGTAATCCATCCGGTGGGTGCTCAAGTTTGGTATTATTCTCTTTATTGGTTTATTCCGGTTGTTGTCTATCTGCTTTCTGAGTATGTGCTTACCGGGTCTTTATCAGCTTCTTTTACTCAAAAGAGCGCGGGAACTATCTATCTATCAGCGTTAGAGAGCACCTTTATCGCCCATGCGGTGGGCTCGGTTATTTGGCTTTACACGGTTCCCATGCATGCAGCGGTGTGGCAAGCCTTGCTGCCGCTTGTTGCCGTTGAGCGATTGATTTTTGCTGCGAGTATGACGGCGGGGTATTTTGTTGTTGCTTACAGTCTGCGTAAAATGGGTGCTTGTTTGTATGGAGCGTGTGGATACATACGTTCGTAAAAACGGTTTTTAGGGAAGCTATGATTAAACATTTAGCATGCATTATGGATGGTAATCGTCGGTGGGCAAAACAGTGGGGATTGCCACCGTGGGAAGGACATAGACAGGGAAGTAAAACGATCGAACAGGTCGTTGATTTCTGTCTTGAAAAAAACATTCCGTATTTATCGCTCTATGCTTTCTCGCTTGAAAATTTAAATCGTACGCCTTTGGAGCTCAATTTCTTATTTTCTCTTGTTGCGCAAGAGACAGATTCGGTGCTTGATTGGGCGCTAAAAAAAGATGTGCGGATTACGTTTGTTGGTGATCGGGATAAATTCCCAGCTTCGGTTAGCCCTCATTTTGAGTTATTAGAAAAAAAGACGTCTGCGGGTAGCCGTTTGCATGTACAGATATTGTTTTGCTATGGGGGACGCCAAGAAATTTGTCATAGCGTCAAAGAGATTGCGCGCAAAGTAAAAAACGGCGAACTTGATGCGGATGCCATAAGCGATGCCACGGTAGCTGAGCATTTGTGGACCTGTGCCGTTCCTGCGCCAGATCTGGTTATCAGAACGGGCGGAGCACAACGATTGAGTAACTTTTTGTTGTATCAGGCTGCGTATGCAGAGCTCTATTTTAGCGAACAATTTTGGCCTGCTATCACCCATGAAGATCTTAACAAAGCGGTGAACTATTTTGATGAATGCAAAAGAAATTTTGGGAAATAAGCGAGGGTAAAACAGGAGTTTTCATGAAGCAGAGTCATGTAGGGGTCTTGGGTGAAGGAGCTTGGGGAACTGCAGTTGCCACCTTGTTAGCTGAAAACGGCTACGAAGTTCGTTTGTGGTGCTATGATCCTGCGGTTGCGCAGACGGTGCAGCAAGAACGTATGAACACTCGCTATTTGCCAGGCATATTACTTGATCATAAAATTCAACCTACAACGGATTTGCGCGAAGCCATCTGCGGCGCGCGTTGGGTTTTTCAGGCAACGCCCGTCCAATATCTTCGTGCCGTATTAGAAAAAACGATTATCTGTTTTTCTTCCGAACAAATTTGGGTTGTTTTGAGTAAGGGCATAGAACAGAAAACCCTTATGCTTCCTGGCAACATTATTGATGATGTCTTTGGTTGCACCGTGCAAAAAGCAGTGCTTGCCGGTCCGAGCTTTGCCTCTGATTTAGCCCGGAAGCAGCCCACTGCGGTTACACTTGCAGCAACTGATTCCGCCGTTGGTCTTGAGTTGCAAGTGGTGTTGGCCAATTCGTATTTTAGGCCGTACCTTTCACGTGACTTTGCAGGCGTACAAGTAGGCGGCGCACTGAAAAATGTCTTTGCTTTGGGGGTCGGCATTTTAGATGGTGCGGGTTTTGGTGATAATGCGCAGGCTTTTTTGCTTACTCGAGGTTTACGTGAAATGGAGGGGTTTGCTCGTATCCTTGGCGGTAGAAAAGAAACACTGTATGGTCTTTCTGGTGTGGGGGACTTGGTAATGACGGTTCTGGGGGAACAGAGTAGGAACCGTGCAGTAGGGCTTCGTCTTGGAAGGGGCGAATCTCTAACGACCATTTTGCAGACGCTCGGACACGTTCCTGAAGGAATCAATACCGTGCAGTCGGTGTATCAGCTTGTACAAAAAAAGAAAATACCGGCACCGTTATGTACCGGTATCTATCACATTGTTTTTGAAAACAGGTCAGTAGCTCAGTTTCTGCAAGAGTGCATGCTTCAACCATTGGAATATGAAAACGTTCTTTAGTGAACTAATTAGTTTTTTAGAATTTGTCGTTCTTGTAATTCCTGACGAACTTGAGTGCTGTCTTGGAAGATAATACTCGATAATCCTTCTTCTCCTCCCGCTTGCTCAGCAGCAGCCGCGTTTTTAGCTAGATCATCGATAAAGATAAGATGTTCTTTTTTTTCACCTTTTTTTCCCAGCTCCTCGAGCAATTGTTTAAAGTAGGCATGATCTGGTTTTTTGACTGGTTTTTCTTGGGGTTTGCTTGAGTAAGCAATTAGTTTTTTAACTTTAAAAAGCGAAAAAAGTTCGGGATATTTTTGTTCGAAGAATTTAAAGTCGTTTTCATCCATATTTGAGGCGATGTGGAGAGAATATCCGGCAGCGGCAAGTTCTTTGATGAGTGCGACTGTTTCTTGCATCGGTTCTTTGCTTTGCATTATTTCGTCCACCAGCGTGACGAGTTCTGGGTGTTCCTGCTTAAATAGTGCCTGATACTGACCGCCGGCTGATCTATGGCTTAAAAGGGTGATTACATTGGCCCACAAAGTGAGGCTGATAGCCGCTTTGGCGAGCGCCATTTTGTGTTTATACAAGGGCCCCAAAATAGCTGGTTTTTTTAATACGACGCCATCCAAATCAAAGATAAGGGCGGTGTTTTCTGGGCTGGGGGTTGCGACGTCAGCTGTTGCATATACCAGTTTGAGCGTCGCGGTTGGCAGAAGTAGGACTCCCAAGAAGATATACAGAGCATAGTGTTTGATATTTAATTGGAAGGTGAAAAAATTCATACAGGGTTCCCATTTCATCTGTTTGAAGATACAGTGTCTGTCCATATACTTAGTATAACAGGAGGCTGTGGCTTTTAAAATGTAACGATTTCTTTTGCTTAAAACGAAAAATGGTCGCGGTTATGGTACTCTTTGTACTTCAAGCTGTACGTTTGGCATTTTTTCTGCTTCAAGTATGAGTAGTGAGCCTGCCAGTGGACGTTGGTCGCTAATCATTAACGAGGGGACAGACGGTTCTGTTTCTGGGGCGAGATCTGTCGTTGATTCTTGTTTGCTCTCTGGCTGTTCTGATGGATAGAGTATATGAGGCTCGATATGATTATTTTTTAGAAAGGTTTGCACGTGTTCTATTGGTTTGTGCGTAAAATCTGGCCATAGAACAGGCTTATTGCTACCTGTTGATACATAGAGAATAAGTCGATCGGTAATTTCTGTGCCTGCTGTTGGTGATTGAGCGAAGCAGTATCCTTTTGGGCTGGTGCTAGTAAGGTAGTATTTTTTTATTTGTAGGCCCGCTAATTCTTTTTGTGCTGCTTCTAACGGTTTATTAACGCAATCGGGAGCAAGAGGGCGGGGGAGACTTCTGCTGATAACAATAAAAACTGATTGGTTTTCTTTGATATGTTTCCCTGCCGCAGGCGTTTGGCTTACAATAGTACCCGCCTGCAGTTCGGCATCAGGTTTTTCGGTAATAATACGTAGGTTAAGATTGCGTGCTGAGAGTTCCCGTGCAGCTTCTTGCAGTGGTTTGCCAATAAGGGCGGGTGTCTGAATTTCTTTGGCACCGTAAAAATGGGCAATCAAAAAATAGCCACCAGCAAAACAAAGAAAAGGGATCAGGAAAAGCCAGTCAAAGCGACCGGAAGTGTTTTTTAAGTGAGTGAAGTTTTTTAGCATATTTTTTGTACTGATCGAGTAGGGTTTTTAAGTTAGATGTTAAGGCTATGCCGGACTTTTGCCGGATGCAGCGAAACTGGCGCTAGCCAGGCGTAGCTCGCCGAGCCTGAAGGTTCCGTCGTCGCCTTTAGCGTAAAACCAAGCAGTTTAATAAGGCTATGCCGGACTTCGCCGGATGCAGCGAAACTGGCGCTAGCCAGGCGTAGCTCGCCGAGCCTGAAGGCCCGGATGAGCGAAGCCTGGTAGGCGATAAGCCGGATTCTGTTCTTCATTGCTGAAGTGGCAACCATTCATCTATGCGACATACCCGCATGTTTAACCGGAACGAATAACCGACACATGCCTATTTTGTCTTGCTCCGTGTGGGGTTTGCCCTGCATAGCTATTACTAACTATACCCGTGCGCTCTTACCGCACATTTTCACCCTTACCAACAACCAAGGTTATTGGCGGTTATTTTCTGTGGCACTTTCCATGGGTTTACACCCCCCTGCGTTGAGTAAATTCTTCGCAGGCACACATTTCGTTAGGAGTCCGGACTTTCCTCTGTAAACGTTTTCACGTTTGCAGCGATTGCCTTGCCTACCATTATTTTGAATTCAAAGATCGAATCATGCACCATAACACAAGTAGATTAACAGTAATTTGACTCTTTGTATACAAAAAGGCGGGGGCTGTTAGGGGGGCTATTCTATCTAATAATAAGGCATGGGCGCCCATACACAAGACAAAAAGGATATAGGGCTGTATGCGGGGAGCATAAAAGCTCTTTCTTGCCTGCAGGGCGATGAGTGTGGCGGGTAGTACGTAGATAAACTGAAGCCCAAAGTGGCCAGATACAATAAAGGATTCTAAACCAATAAGGAGGGCGGTTACAGCAAGAGCTGCAAGCGATAGGTTTTTCGAGTAGAGCTGAAAAATGTAGGCGCTGAGGATGAGAAAAAAGAGCTGTTGTTTAAAAAACGAGAGCAAAAAAAGGTCCATGAAAAAAAAGAAGATAATAAGGAGGAATAAGAACCATTTTTTCACGAAAATCTCTGCTAAACAGTTTGAGTAATCTCTGCTATACTCGTTGCCCAGATAACTATTCTTTTTGTTACTATATCTTTTCCATGAGCATCATGTAGTGACATTGTATGTTGACAATTAGATAGTTTCAAGTAATTTATTACCAGTTTTCAAAGCGGTTAGCATATTTATACAATCTTTCATCACAAGGAGTCTTTATGATGAAAAAGTTTTTTTCTTTGTCTCTTGTTCTTGGTCTTGGGTTGGTAGCTTTCACTGGTGCAGAAGGTGCATTTTTTTCTTCGGGAAAAGCTAAAACCGAACAACCAGCATCAGCAACCCCATCAGTAGACCAAAAACAACCAGAATCAGCTCCAGTTGCAGAAAATGCAAAATCGGATGCGAAGCCAACAGATGTTAAAAACCAACCAAACACAGAAGTACAAACATCTAAAACAGGCTTTTTTGGTAAAGCTCGTGAAAAAACCTGCACTATTTGCAAATCTATGACAACTTATACCTCTGATCGTTGCAAGGCCTTTGCTGCGCTCCCTGTAAGCTATAAAGTACTTACCGGTCTTGGCTTAACCGCTGCTACTTGCCTCGTTCTTTATAACACCAATGAAGCTTTCAGAAACTTCATCGCAGGTTCTGATGACGAAGCAGCGAACTAAGTAATTAGTTCTTAAAAATCAAAAAGGAGTCGTGATTTTTCACGGCTCCTTTTTTTTCGTGTATACTCAGTGATGTGTTGGGGTATTTTAGGGTACAGGTAGGCGCTTGAGTATATGAATATTGCTCTCTATGTTCGTTCATTTCTGTTATTTTTCTTTTTTTTCATCGCGTTTGCTTTTGGCGGCTTTTTTTATCTGTTGCACCATAAGCCGATCGATTTTTCTATTCTTGAACGCTATGACTCAGGCACTCCTACTATTTTACTTGATGATGAAGGGGTAGAGTGGGCGCGGTTCCAGCTTGAAAAGCGGGAACCTATTACGCTGCAACAAATGCCTCCCCATTTGATTAATGCGTTTATCGCGGCAGAAGACTGGTCTTTTTTTGAGCATGGCGGGATTTCTTGGCGGGGTATTATCCGTTCCTTGTTGGTGAATCTTTATCATGGGCGTTATGTGCAGGGTGCCAGTACCATTACTCAGCAGCTGGTGAAGTTACTCTTTTTTGATTCTAAAAAAACTATGGCCCGAAAAGTTAAAGAACAGCTATGTGCAGTGCTGGTAGAGCGTCAGTACACTAAAGAACAGATTTTGCAGACCTATTTAAATCACGTCTATTTTGGCTGTGGTATGTACGGTGTGCAGGCGGCGAGTCAGCGTTTTTGGGGTAAAGATGCAGCGCAGTTAACCGTAGCACAGGCAGCATTGTTAGCTAGCATCGTACGTTCACCGGCGCAGTATTGCCCATTAATTTGTCCATTTTCAGCTCAAAAACGACGTAATGTTATTTTGAGGAGTATGTATCGCTTGGGGTATATTGATCAGCGATCCTATGAACAAGCAAAAGCTCAAGAGCTTTCACTCGCTGCACGCGATAAAGATGCGTTGGCACCACATCTGAAAGAAACATTGCGGCTCTTTTTGGAAGAGTTGGTGGGAAAAGAGCAGTTGTATGGCGGAGGCCTTGTGATTAAAACGACGCTTAATCAAGAGGCGCAGCGCTTGGCTCAGTGCGAGTTCCGTGAGCACCTGACAAAACTCAAAAAAACAGTGCTATCCGATATTGATGGTTCTCTTATTTCTATTGATGTGCAGACGGGAGCGATAAAAGCATTAATTGGCGGGTATGATTTTAATGCTTCGCAATTTAACCGTGCATTACAAGCGCGGCGACAAATAGGGTCGGTGTTCAAGCCGCTTATTTATGCGGCAGCGCTAGAAAAAGGGACCTCCTTTATTGATACTGAGCTTGATGCGCCTCTTGATATGCAGATGCCTGATGGCAGTATTTGGTCGCCCAATAATTTTGATTTAGAGTTTGATGGACGAGTAACGCTTGCGTATGCGTTGTATCGTTCGATTAATACTGTCGCGATAAAAACATTACTTGCCGTTGGTTATGAGCCCGTTATCGAGCTTGCGCGTAAGTGCCATTTGAGTGGACAGTGTAATCCATACCCTTCATTGGCACTAGGATGTGTTAATGGTACCTTGCAGGAGGTGGCGGGTATGTTCAATGTGTTTGCCAACGACGGAGAATATGTTGCACCACACTATATATCTTGGATTAAAGATAGATGGGGTACAAAGATTCACAAAGAACAGTGTCTTACGGCGGCATCTGAGCGCGTGTTGCCACCGCGAATAAGTGGGCAAGTCTCAAAAGTTCTTATGCTGGGTCTTAAAAGAGTTCGCCAATGGTTTCCGCAGGAATGGATTGAAAGTGAAGCGATTAGTAAAACGGGTACCACGAATGATTGTCGCACCTGCTGGTATGTTGGTTCTACGCCGAGTTTAACTACCGCGGTGTATATTGGCTGTGATGATAATCGATCTATGGGAAAAAATGTTTTTCCGCTGCGTACGGCATTTCCTATTTGGATGGGTTTTAATAGACAGTTGCAGGCGGCGCAAAAAAAAGGGCAACGAGCTTCTATGATTTCAAATCAACAGCAATTTTCTTACGATCCTTCGCTTACGGAACTGATAGTTAATGAAAAATCTGGTCGGTCTACGCGAAGTGATGATCCTGAATCGATTGCCGTTTTTGTGTGAACACTTCTTGGAGACTGTTGATTTTGTACAATGTTATGCCAAGATTTGCTTAAGTAAGGTTTCAAGCTTTTGTGCGTTATCCGCTAGTTCATTTTGTCTGAGCACCGTAATAAGCTCGGGATGTTCTTTGGCGCACACGAGCGCATTATTTAACTGATGATCCGTTGCTTTCGTTTCCAAAGGGATAACAATACTTTTTTTATTAAAAAAAATAAGTTCTGCTAAAGTTCCTGCACCTGCGCGACAGATTATAATATCTGCTGCGGCGTAATAAGGAGCCATCTGATTGCGGTAGGTGAATACGAGCGCGGGTATCTCGCGTTGTGCATAAAAGCGTTTCCAGTCAGTTTGATCAAGGTCGCCAGTCTGATGAATGATTTGTATCTCATCACGCACGTGTTTTTCTGGAGCAGCAGAAGAATTGTTTTGCGCTGGTGCCGTATCACTATCTAATACTTTTTTAATCAGCTGATTCAAAAAGAGAGAGCCTTGTGAGCCACCTAAAATTAAAAGTGTTTTTTTATCAGGTGTAAGTATCTTTTCAGCTGAGTAATCTTCAGTGGCTATTGTTTCTTGCGCGGTAATTATCTGAAGTGCATCTTTTGCTGAAAGCATCCTATCTGATTCGACACATTTAATGGGATAGGCGCTGAGTATACATTTGTGTGCGGGAAGATAGTTTTTTGTTTGCGCATAGCAGATGAAAATTTCTTTTGCAAAGTAAGCCAAGAGTTTTATTGTTTTTCCTGGTAGCACATTTACTTCAAAAAGTTTGACGGGGATGCGTAAAATCCAAGCGGCTAAGCAAACAGGAATGGCGATATGGCTGCCAGTGGTCAGTACATAGGCAGGATGCCATTTTCCCAGTTGATTCATGCTTGTGAAAAATGAGCGGATGAGATACCAAAAAAGAATGGGAAGTTTGTACCATTTTCCATAGGTGAGTGATGAGAGCGGAAGTGTAACATGATGTGTTACGGTGTCAGAAGCGCTGGCTAGAATTTTTTTATCAAGAGCGCGGTCTGTAGTAAAAAAAAGTACCAATAATTGTGGGTTTTTTGCGCGTTCTTGTTGCGCTAAAGTCAGACAGGGAAGTATGTGGCCACCAGAGCAACCAGCAACGAAGCAGATACTTGTGTCCTGTATTTTGTTTTTCATTGGCACGCTTTTACCATTGATTACGAATGCTTTTTTCTATCATAGCGTTTGTAATAGTACCAGTTTTTTACAAAAAGGTCAGTAGGGTAGCATGTTTTAACCTAAATGGACGCCTGTGGAGAGCTACTGATATTACGCGTAGTCTATTTGGAAATCTTCTTTATGAGTGCAGTTTTTGACGTTGAATTACTTTTTGTTTGTATCGCCAGGCATTGGTCAAGGTCTTGCAGCGCCTGAGAATATTTTTTCTGTTGAAAGAGTGCTACCGCTTTTTCCAAGCAGACAGTTGGAACGGTGAGCTCTTTTTGCTTGTACTGGGCGATTTTTTGTTTAAAAAATAAGCTAAGCAGATGTTTTTCAACCATATCATTGCCTCCTGCGAGTTCTAAGTAGGTGATATACCCCTTGATTGCCGCTTGCGGTTGGCCTATTTGTTCCTCGAGAACACTTTTGAGTAGCCATCCGGCATCAAAAAGTGGCTGCATGCGCACGCTTTTTGATGCGCTTTCAAGCGCTTCTTTTTTTTTATCAAGAAGGGTAAAAACTTGAGCCTTCATAAAATAGAAAACAAAATTATTTGATTTGGGAGGGGTGCTATTCAGGTAGTCATCGATAACTGAGAGGGCATTATTGGGTTCATGATTTGCCAGATGTGTTTGTGCGGTCATGTAGGCGACTTCCTGGTTGCTTTTAAACTGCCTACTGAGGTTTATCAGGAGTTCGTGTGCGCGTTGCGTGTTGCCTGTATGAGCTAATGCTTGATAAAAAATAAGCTGTATGTCTGGGTCGGTGGCAAAGTGGGCATCAAGTTTAGGTATGAGTGCCGTGATTGCTTGATGTTTTCCGGCGGCATGCAATAGTTGCGTATATCCTTTATAGACGTGTACTGGTGCCGTTTGTAAATTTTTGTTAAACCAGGCATTGGCTTCATTCACTTTTCCGGCTGACAGTTGATAATTAAACCAGAAGTAGTCATGCAGATGCGATGTGTCTGTTGCCTGCGCCGATACATTGAGCATGCCCAGTAGATATGCAATGGCTACGCTATGGGGAGCCATGTGGGTATGATTCATAGTCACCTTTCTTGGTAACAGCGCACCAAAAATTGTCGCAATGCCTGCCGTAGTTCTTTATCGCTTATTTTTTCCAACGATGCCTGTTCGGCGGGGCTTAAGTAGATTTTTTTAGGTACCGGCTGTCGTACTACACTATCTCTTTTTTTTATGTCCTTAACAGAGCTATCAGCTATTTTAAAGCGTAAGTTTTTTATGCGCGGCTGGTCTAGAGTTTTGTTAATTGTTTTGAGTAGTACAGGGGTAAGCAGGTAGAGTTCTTGAAGCCAACAGGAGTCTTTTACTGCCAAAACAATAGTATCCTCCATAACTTTTTCAACCTGTACCTTGGAGACTAGCGGGCCAACAATATCCGGCCATGCGCTGAGCAGGGTGATTTTCCAGTCATGTGATTGGTGAAAAAGAGTGGCGACTAAGTCGCCCAGTTGTTTGGCCATGTGAGATTCTGTTGTTTGAGGGTTGTTACTTTATGATAGCAGGGGCGCCTTTGATTTCCTACCTCTTCTTTATAAGTTTTGCATGGCGAAAAAGAAAAAGGGGCGCTCAAGCGCCCCTTAAAAACTATGCACGATTATTTTTTAGTATACCATTGATTAACAACTTTATGGTTCCACCAGCATTGTATTGCATCATCCCAAGAAAAGCTTGGCTCTGGTTGTGCAATTACTGGATCGACTTCTACAGGTTCATAGGTTCCCTGAGCTGTCTTTTGTGCTTTGAAAAAGAGGGTATCTAAACGATTGCCTTGTGCGTCATACAGACTAACAATTTTTTTATCTCCGCCAGCGCAGAGGGTGAAATAGGTTTCTCCTGTTGGGCCATTTGGTTGCCATTGTATCAAGTCTGATCGATGGCTATGGCCCGTAGCAACTTCTTGTACATTGCCATACGTGCTGAGTATCTTGAAAAGCGTGGGTAGCGCAGGGTTGGCAGTTGCATCATGCTTCTGCGCTTTATCATAGACATCGAGGGTTTTTGTAAATTTTGCTATTTCCGCATCACTGATCCAATTTTTATTATTACCTCTTTGTTCATCATAATGCATAAAGACACTAATGGGAGCGGCATAGCCTTTTTCTCTTATGATGGTATCAAATTGTTCTTTAAGCCATTCGCATGTTTTTTGGTCTGTGCCGACGCCGCAGCAGATTATATGAAGCGGCAACTCAGTGCCATCCTGTTTTTTAAGCGTTATTACATAGCATAGGCTGCCATGTCTTTCGATTATCCAGTTTGGAATTGTATAATCATTATCATAAAAGTCATGATTTCCTGGGCCAGCTGCGACATGGATGCCGGTACTGTTTTCAAAATCTTTTATTTTATGTATGGCCGTATTTGCTTCATCTTTAGGGTTAGATCCACCGGTAAAGCAGCTGCAGGCGTGAGCAATCAAGGAATCACAAAAGGCATGAAGAGCTCCTTGGGCTTCTTTACCTTCTATATGATCACCTGCTCTTATTTCAATTTTTATGGCATTTGGCCATCGACTAAAAAGAGTAGGAGTCATTTCATTAAAACCTTCTTTTTTAGCCGCTTGCTCTACATTGCCTTCATGATGGTCGGAGGTGTAGGCAATAGCTATGGCGATATCGGCAAGCGTATAGTTTTTTGTACCTTTTGGTGCTTGTGTTGATGATGAGGCTTGGTCTTCACGCACAGCTTCCTGCATGCTGTAGAAATACTTTGGTAATAAAACAGTAAGTGATATGCTCACGAGCGTGAGCATGCGTACGATCTTCACGTAACTCCCCCTATGTTTTTTTCAAGACAGTATGCGCCAAAAAGATCTGATGCGTGCATGAGCACCAGGCCGAGCACTCACACATCCTCTTTTGACGCGATTTTTCCCTATGTTTTAACTGTAGCACGACGCTACCCGCACGCGTCCATAGTTTTATTGCTTGGGATACTATTTTTATGTAGCGTAGGGGCAGAGGAATGCTCTAGGTTTCTAAAAGTGCGGGTGTTTGTACCGAGAAAGTAAGAATGGTAAAAAAGGGTTGTATGAAAAAAGATTTTGAATTACTTGCGCATACTGCGGATATTAAAATCCGCGTGTATGGGGCTGATCGAGCTCAGTTATTTTGTCACGCACTGAGTGGTATGTTTCAGAGTGCGCGGCCGCAGGCCCCTGGATGCACTTTTAAAAACGGCTTGCTGGTCTGTCCGCGTTTGTCTGTAGCTCGAGAGGTGCGGGTACAGGCACCTGATTTTGACGCGCTTTTGGTCGATTTTCTTTCTGAGGCGCTCTACTTATCTGATGTACATAACGAAGCATATCTTGATGCGATTATTCATGAAATAAGTCAAACGCAGGTGCATGCGACTATTAAAGGAGTTGCTATTACCGGTTTTGAAGTGACGGAAATTAAAGCAGTGACTTATCATGATTTAGTGGTAAAAGAAGTTCTTGGTGGTTGGCAGGCAGATATTGTGTTTGATATTTAATGCAAAATACGTTTTTTAAAAAAGGGTCTGTTGTGGAAGAAAACAGGTTAATGCGTGCGGCCTTGGTCAAGCTCGATGACTTTACGTACGAAATTCCAAAAACATTTCGCTCGGATATGCGTGTGCCAGCGCGTGTTTTTAGTAGTGATGAAATGTTATCCGCTCTTTTAGAAGATCGTTCTCTTGAGCAATTAGTGAATGTGGCGACTTTGCCTGGCATTCAGGGATATGCGTTTGCTATGCCTGATATCCATCAGGGGTATGGTTTTCCTATTGGTGGTGTCGCTGCTATGGCTATTGATGAGGGAGGTGTGATTTCTCCCGGTGGCATAGGCTATGATATCAATTGTGGGGTACGTTTATTGGCTGCGAATTTGACGGCGGCTGATTTACACCCCCATTTGGAAAAATTGGCAACAAAAATTTTTCATATTGTACCCTCAGGCGTTGGTAAAGGAGGAATGCTTGAGATGGGGTATCGCGAGCTCGATCTTGTACTGCATCATGGTGCTAAGCGTATGCTTGAGTTGGGATATGGTACAGCGGCTGATTTAGAATTTTGTGAAGAACGTGGGTGCATGGCTGGTGCTGATCCAGGCCAGGTAAGCGATAAAGCAAAAAACCGCGGTGCAGATCAGCTGGGTACTCTCGGCTCGGGTAACCACTTTTTAGAGATTCAATATGTAGAAGAAATTTTTGATGCGCAAGCGGCGCACGTTTTTGGCCTTGCGCAAGGCGGTGTGGTAATTATGATTCACTGCGGTTCACGTGGGCTTGGTCATCAAACATGTACCGATCATGTGCGCCTTATGATGGCAGTACTTTCTCAATGGGGATATCAATTGCCTGATCGTGAGTTGGTTTGCGCCCCATTTCATTCACCAGAGGCGCAAAATTATTTTGCCGCGATGAGCGCTGCCGCAAATTATGGGTGGGCAAATCGGCACATGATTGGCCATTGGGTGCGCGAATCATTTCATGCGGTGCTTGGCGCTGATGTGCAGGTAAATACGATCTACGATATTGCACACAATATTGGCAAAATAGAGAAGCATATGATTAATGGTATCGAAAAAAAAGTTATTATGCATCGCAAGGGTGCAACGCGCGCATTTGGCCCAGGCAGACCAGAACAACCAGATCGCTATAAGTCTGTTGGCCATCCTGTTTTTGTACCAGGCACCATGGGTACGGCATCCTATGTGATGGCCGGAACTGAGCGCGGTATGGACATAGCTTTTGGTTCATGTTGCCATGGTGCAGGCAGACGTATGTCGCGTATGAAAGCAAAAAGAAGCGTGCGGGGGGCAGAGTTGCGGGCGCAATTGGAGAGCAAGGGAATTATTATACGCACTCATTCATTGGTCGGACTTGCTGAAGAAGCGCCCATCGCCTATAAAGATGTGGACAATGTGGTAGATGTGGTGCATGGTGCTGGGCTTGCGCGAAAAGTAGCTCGCTTGCGTCCTCTGGCGGTGATTAAAGGTGATTAATTTTGTTGCCAATATGCGATAATATGATCGTCAAACCATGCTTTCCAACTTGCAGGGATAGCTGTTTTTGAACTGACTACAAAGGTCACGTCATCTTCTGTATGCGTTGCATTATATTCATCAGCGAGCTGTTGGAGGGTGAGGAATTGTTCTTTGAGTTCGGTGACGCGCGCTAGATTTTTTACGTGCAACGGAAGTTTGTTCCAGTTAATGTTTTTGCATTTTACCCATACCCGGGCGGTGACTATATCGACTACGCCACGTATGAGAGGATTTTCTTGTTCAGCTTCAGGGGGTGATTTTTTTGCTTGTTCTATTTTAGTCATTTCAATAGGTAGCAGTACTTGTTTTTCAGTGCTCAGTGCTTGTATTTCTCCATGGGGTGCAAAATCTATTGCTCGTTCAAGCAGATAAAGGGAGCCTTTGGCATCATTAGGTGCATCGACGGTGACGAGTATATGCCGCAATATTGGCAAAAATCCGGGTGTATTACTGAACAATCGGATTGCGGTATCTACCGTCTGTTTGTTATTGGTTAGTACGGGAAAAGTATCATTTTTTTCGAGTGCATCAATTAATGTATCGCGGAGTAATGCATTGTTCAGATCGGCATCATGTGTTTCTTTTAGTTGAGCAAGTAATTGCTGTTGTTTTTCGACAACCTGAGAGCAGTGTTGGGCAAGAATTCCTTTAGCCAAGGTTTGCAAGGGGCAGGTATAAGATATTGTTGGCAGTAACAAGATGTTGATAGCGAACTTTGTGGGAGTTTTCAGCCGTGCTGGCATGTGTGTTCTCCTGTTTTTCTTCAGTGATACTGCTGTTGGTATGAGAGAGGCAATACTTTTTGTTTTTCAGTATGATTGGTTGTGTAAACTAGCGTGTATGAATGCACGGCATTGTAAGAAGAAGGAGTATGAAAAAAATGAATAACCAGCGGCAACCATCTATGGGAGCTGATCTACGCTTATTTATTGCCATTGAATTTCCCCAAGAAATTATTGATGAAGTAGCACGTATTCAGCGCTATTTTAAAAAAAGAAAGCTGTTTGAAGGTACGTATACCCAGCAGCGGGGGATGCACATGACGCTTGCCTTTTTGGGAGAAGTAGCGCCAGAAAATATTGAGCCAATAAGAGATGCTTTGCGTACAATTATGGCACCAGCGATGCATGCGAGTCTTGGATCTTTTGATTTTTTTTTATCGCGACAAGAAGTTAAAGTTTTATTTTTGAATGTGCGGTGCCCGGAACTGACTCCATTGGTTGCGCAGATTGAGACGGTACTTGCGCCATGGTATAAAAAAGAAATGCGATCATTTGTCGCGCATGTTACCATTGCACGTGTTAAATGGGTGCCCGATAGAGAAAAGCTAGAAACAGTGCTGCAAGAATTTGCGATAAAAAAAATTGATTTTACGATCAATTCATTTGTACTCAAAAAATCTGAGCTGACGCCGGATGGGCCAGTATATACCGATGTCGAGAGTTATCAGTTACAATAAATTTGTTGTTAAAAAAGTTAAATATTTTTACGAGGCTTCTTTTTTAATTTTTTTTAAGGGCATAATCGTTATAATAGGTCGGGCTAACAAGAAGCCCGTCTGTTAGATTCACTTCGGCTATGGTTAAAGATTCTATACAGAGCTGTTTCATAAAGCCAAGAATAAGCGTCAATCCAGTAACGCTTACTGTCGTAGGGATTGCCGGATGTGTTTCCTTTGTGAGCATGAGGTCTGTTCTGCCGGCCTTTTTTTCAAGGAGATCAAGTATATCGCTTTGAGTATATTTTTTTATAGTGCTTATCTGTTCTTTTTTTTCATGAGTAGCATAATAAACGGCACCAATACCAATGATTATTGCGCCAGGCTGCGCGCATTTATGGGTAATAAAATCAGGAATAGCGGTAGCCAGATGTGCTGCATAGGAAAGGGCGTCAGTGATATTTAATCGATTCATAGGATTAGGTGAATGTGTTTTGGCGATATCCTTATGTTCGATATTAGTTATTACATCTCGGGTAAATCGGATAAAACCAAAGGTGTTGCCATAGAAAAGAATTTTTCCCTGGGCATCTAACGTAGTAATTTGCATGCTGCCACCGCCAACATCCCAGACTATGCTTTTGCTTTTATCAGAGCCGGTGCGGGCAAGAGCGCCATAAAAACCTAACTGCGCTTCTTCTGCTTGGCTTATAATAGTGATAGGTATGCATAGTTCTTTTAGCGATTTTTCAATGATTGCAGCACTGTTTTTTGCTGTTCTAAATGCTGCAGTAGCCACCGCGGCATATTCTTGTGGCTGTGGTTGAAGATTTTCGCATTCATTTTTAAGTTCTTTGAGTGCTTGAATGCCTTTTTCGATCATCTCTCTGCTAAAGTTTCCATAATTGCTAGATTTTTCAAGATCATGTTTGTATTCTGTTTTTCGCGTATCTTTGGCAATTATTTTTACTACAGTATTTGTTTCTGGATCAATGTCAGCGGTGATCATTTTGGTGGTTAATGAGCCTATATCAAATGCCACTCTTCTTATCAGAGGACGTGTCATAACACAAATCTCCCTATGTTATATTTATTCTTATGTGAGATTTAAAAAAAGTACTAAAACGGCGAGAAAAATATACACGCATAAGCGAGGAAGTTCATTTTAAAAAATTCAGTGAAAATGATTGTGCGAATTATTGTTTTTTTATACAGAAAAATAGTTGCATGCTCTTGTATAACAATGCACATGCTACTGCTTAATCTGTAAAAATAGATTTTTCCAAAAAAGCTTGCTGCTGCCCGGCATGGGTGGTATTTGTGCGGCGTGTTGCAATACAGATACAATGCGGCGTGTCTGCGCATGAGCAGGACTTTCTTTTTCAGTGCATGCCAGGCTGTTTTTTTTGAGCCAAAATTTGAGGAGTCGATCGAGCAATTCAATGCTTTCCCGCTCATTAAGAGCCGCTTGATCAACCAGTTTTAAAAAAGCAGCCGGGTCTCCCGGTAGCATGCTGGTGAAAATCGAAAAAAGCTGCATATGCTCATCGGATACTGTGTCTGAGGTGTAGGTCGCGCTGATACAGCGCGAGCGGATGGTGGGTAATATAGCATCATGACGTTGTGCGAGCAGTATAAAATGATAACCTGCAGGCGGTTCTTCTATCGATTTGAGTAATTTGTTTGCGCAGACGGTGGTAAGAAAATCAGCCTTTTGAATAACAAAGAAAAAATGCTCGCCGGGTGCGAGTGCAAAAATTATGGTGGAAAAAATAGTTTCAAGTTCTTCTAGAGTGTACTGTTTTGCGGGGGCAAGCCAGTTGACTGCGTGATGTTGCTGAGTTTTAATCTGTATGCAGGCAATGCAGGTGCCGCAGCCGCCAGTGGGGCAAAATTGTTTTTGTAAAAAATCAATTGTTTTTTCCACAAGCAGTGCATGTGGTCCAAGCCAGAGATATGCCGTATGGAGGGATTTATTCATGGAGGAAAGTGTTCCGTTTTGTAGCGCAAGAGTTTCGGGCTCTTGTTTAGTAGGATGTCGGTGCGTGTCTGTTGCGCGTTTGGCCATACAGGTTCTCGAGTAGTTTTTAGAGCGAATATGTTATGATAAAATTTTCTAATTTCGTGCGTGCTTCATGGGTCAACGCCTGTGGCGAAAGGGTGCCATCAAGAGTGATGACATTAGTTCTCTTTTTAAAGATTTCTTGAAATCCAGTGAGCAGTGTTTGTGTAAATTGTGCTTGCTCTTGTTCGAATGAGCTGAGAGGTTTTTTACGTAGGGTAATTCGTTCGAGTGCCACACTCAGCGGGACAGATACATAGAATACCAAATCTGGGAATATGCCTCCCATGGCCCAGTAGTTAATTTTTTCAATCATAGCTAATTCAAGGCCGCGTCCATATCCTTGATAGACAAGCGAAGAGTCTGCCATCCGATCGGAAATGATGATAGCCTTATTTTTAAGCGCGGGGACTACGATTTCTTGCATATGTTGTGCGCGATCCGCAGCAAAGAGCAAATATTCTGCTTTTGGGCAAACAGGTACTGGTTTTTCTTGTAGAAGTGAACGTAAGGTAGTGCCTAATTGACTATCGCCGGGTTCTTTGGTGAGGACGACGGCGGTGTAGGCGGCGCGCAGTTCTTGATAGAGGTTAAGTGCAAGGGTGCTTTTACCAGAACCATCGATGCCTTCTACGGCGATAAGAATGCCCTTTTTGAGCTGTTTCATGGGTGCCTTTTTGGGGGATAAGTTGCTATGCGGGTAACTTTTTTTTAGTATAAGTATAGGATAAAAAGGGGAAGTTGTCTTTTGGGGATAACCAAAAACAGAGATTTATATGAAAAAGAAAATAAGAATAATAATCGAGCCGGGATGTATTTCATGTGGCAGATGCCAAGACCTGGCGCCGGCCGTGTTTGATATTGCCGATCGTGCGCGGGTGAATGCGGATGCGGATATTCAAGCGCATGAAGAAGCAATTAAAGAGGCGGCACGTCAGTGTCCTGTTCAAGTAATAAAGGTGCAAGAGGAATGAAGATGTCATTACAATCGCTTTATAAATCAGTCTATCATCGCATTGTCGGTGATTTGCCGGCGTACATTAATGAATTACGCGCGGAGATTTTTAAAAATGGTAAAACCTTTTTTTTGGGTTCTTTGCTTCAAAGAACTGCGAAACGGTATCCTGATAACGTAGCGCTCATTTGCGTAGATAAAAAAATAACCTACAAAGATTTGTATTACCGTGCATTGCGTTTGAGTGAACTTTTGATTGAGCGTGGCATTCGTCCGCATGATCGCGTGTTTTTGTTTTTAGAAAATTCGATCGAATTTTATATAGGGTATTATGGTATTGTCCAGATGGGTGCGGTAGTTGTACCCCTTAATACCTTTTTAAAGGAAGTTGAGCTTACGCATATACTTAACGATGCCAAGCCCGTACTTATTATCACCAGTGCTGATAAAGTTGAGCACTTCCGTTCTATGCCTGCAGTAGTAACGCTGCCTATCTTAACCGAACAAGATATGCGTCTTGATGAGCCTATACCAGTGCAGTTGCCAGACTTTAAGGTTCATGAACTTGATTCGGATGAATTGATTGCATTGCTCTATACATCAGGGACGACAGGGTTACCTAAAGGGGTGATGCTGAGCTCGCGCAATTGTATGACCAATGCATTTCAGATTGTTTCTTGTATGCAACTTCATCACACAGAACGTATTTTGGGAGTGCTCCCTCTTTTTCATAGCTTTACCCAAAGCACCTGTGTTTGGGCGGTGCTTTTTATGGGATGCACAGTTGTATTGGTTCCTAAAATTGAACGGCGTTATATTTTAGGAGCGTTACAGCATAAGCCGACCTTTTTTTTAGGAATTCCAGCATTGTTTGGTCTTATCTGTTTAATGAAAAATGCACCGCTTGATTCGGTGAAATACTTTTTTTCTGGTGGCGATGCATTACCTGATCGTATTCGGTGTGCTTTTGAATTGGTCTATCGTCGCAAACTTTGCAATGGTTACGGACTTACCGAGGCTTCACCCGTCATCGCGGTTGATTTTGAGGATGAGGCAGGACCAACAAATACTATTGGGCGGCCGGTTCTGGGTGTTTCCTGTGAGATCCGCGATGATCACGGAAAAGTCCTGCCGCAGGGAGAGATTGGAGCGCTGTGGGTAAAAGGTGATAATGTTATGCTCGGGTACTATAATGCACCTGAGCAAACAGCGAAGGTAATCAAAGATGGATGGCTTGATACGGGTGATTTAGCCTATATTGATGCCAAGGGTAAAATTGTGATCACCGGACGCTTGAAAGATCTTATCATTAATAAAGGTTTCAATATTTATCCGCAAGAAATTGAAAATGTACTGATGAGTCATCCGGCGGTGATACGTGCAGGCGTGGTGGGCAAGGCTGCGGATATGGAGGGTGAAGTGCCGGTTGCATTTGTTCAAGTAAGTAAGGTAGATCCCGGTCTTGAAAAAACATTGCGTGATTTGTGTATGCAGCATTTGGCTATGTACAAAGTGCCGCGAGAGTTTATTATCACTACGCATGAGTTGGCAGTTACTGCGACGGGAAAAATTGATAAAAAGGTATTGCGTAAGCAATTAAAATAACACTATCGATCATGCGGAGCTGAGAAAAAGCAGGTAGGTCTTGCCTCAGGGTGACTTACCTGCTTTAAAGAATTTAGGATATACATTTTCAGAACGATATAATGCGTATTAAACTGGTCCATTTTACCTCGAGTCTCAAAATTGGCGGTGCTGAGACGACACTCTATTATTTAGTTGAACAGCTGGCATACGAGAATTTTGACCAAATTGTACTCTATGTTCATGATGGCCCTTATAGAGAGCGACTTCAAAAATTAGGTATACCCTGTCATCAGATTTCAGGTTCTTTTTTCCGCTATGACCTTTTCTTTTTTGGGCGATTATATCGCCTACTAAAAAAGCTACAGCCAGACTGCCTGCATACGCTTTTATGGAGCGCGAACAATGCGGGTCGCGTTGTGGCTCGCTTACTGGGTATTCCTGTTGTTTCCGTTATGCATAACAATGTGGAGCAAGATGGCTTGCTACGTAACATGCTTGATTGGTGTACGATTCGTGCGGCAACTCGCCTTGTTGCTGTCTCAGATGAGGTTGCTCAAGGGGTTTTACAAAAGTATCGGGTAGAGTCAGCGCTTAAAGTAATAAAAAATGGCGTAGATTATGATGAAATTGGTAAAAAAAGCTCTCAACTGCGCAAAAACCGGTATGCTTTTGGTTTTAGCCACGAACATCTGGTCATTGGTACAGTTGGCCGCTTAGAGCCCGTTAAGCGCTATGATTTGTTGTTAGAAGGTTTTGCCGCTTTTTTAGAGCACGTGCCGCATGCGCGCTTGCTTATTGTTGGCTCAGGGTCACAAGAATCTCTGTTGCGTGATCAGGCTGAAAAGCGCGGCCTTTTAGGTGCTGATCCGCATGTGCGCTTTGTGCATGATTCACCGGCCTATGGGTACTATCCCATTATGGATATTTTTGTGCAGACATCTGATAAGGAAGGTATTTCTCTTGCGTTGTTGGAAGCTATGAGTCTTGGCCTTGCCTGTGTGGTTACTCATGCGGGGACGAGGCATCCGGTGATTACCCATGCGGTAGATGGTATGGTGATTCAGTCCGGGAATCCTGCAGAGCTTGCCGAGATACTCGCTGTCTTAGGAGTTAATCAACAACTTAGAAAAGAGTTGGGTGCTTGCGCGCAAAAAAAAGTACAGCAAGAATTTTCCCAGCGTGCAATGCATGCAGCATACTCGCATCTTTTTGCTAACCTGGCTTTGTGTCGCGTGAAAATTTGATTTTTAAAAAAAGTTGGGATACGCTGATATTTATAATAATGATAACCTCCATTTCCCCTATCCACGACGTTCTGTCTGGATGGGGGTTTCTTTTTCCCTTTTTTGTTTTTTCGTTTACATTTTTTTAGAGGCACTGTTTGTTGCTTGCTAGACGTGCTTTTCATGCCCTCGTTTTTTTTAGAAGATTTTATTTTCTTTTTTTGCTCAAATAAAAATTCTTTTTTTATAAAATAAATAAAACATATTGATATAAATATCCAAACTGAATTACAATATTTAAAGAGGAAGAAAGTAAGGAGAAGGGAATCGTGTCTATTTGGGGGGAATGGGTATGGCAAGTCTGGGGGGACGAGCATGTGCCGGGGGGCCGTTGTTTTTTATGTGCAGGTGTTGTTGGGCGCGAAGAGTTGATTGTATAATACGGTGTGGATTGGTTATTTTTGGTTTTTGTTATGGGTGTCTAGCGCCGGCATTTATCTACGATGTAACGATGCTACGTAAATGGGATGGATCACGGGGTAGATATCAGAAAGTGTTAGCCTATAGTGATTTTCATGATCAATTGACGGCAATTACTCAACAAGTACATGCTACCCAGTCTGTTCATATCGATAATCTTTTGAAAAAAGTAAATAAAAATTCCTGTAAGATTATTGTAGAAGATTTGTGTGCCGCCAATGACCGGGGGTGTGCGAGTTGTGGCAATTTCTGTGTTCGGCCACGAGGAGGTATATTGGGTGGGCTGACTGAAAAATGTCAGGCGGCAGGAGCCTCGGTTTGCAATGTCGAATATCGCTTTTGTCGGGTGACGTCGTTAGGGCCCGTCTTTAATGCGCCATCGGCTGATCCGGCAAGTTTTGCCTCTACAACCATGATAACCATGGGGGCGCTTCGTGACGAGATTGCCCGTACTATAGGTGAGATAGAGACCTATCGCGATGGATCTTTTTTACAGAATGTACACCAAAAAGGAGTTGCCGCGGTAAAAAAGAAAATGAACGATTTTGCATTGTCACGGGAAAATACCGTCTCTGTTGCCCGCTATGTAGGAGATCATATGCGGGGAGGGAACAAGCTCGAGATGCTTAAAGACTTACTTATTTTTGATAGCCAGCTGCTTGACTCCAAAATTCTGCATCAGATTGTGACAGCAGCAGATAAGGAGCTCATTGTTCTTTTTGCCGGCGGATCGCACTGTGCCAATGTGTGTGGGGCGCTTGAAAAAATGGGATATGCACGGGTGCGCAGTGAGCCTCAAAAACATGATTATCTTGGTGCTGGCGTTCCCAAACCGCTTAATCTTGCTCGGGTTACTTTTTAACGGGCTTCTATGTTAGGCTGGAAGCATTTTCTCCAGAATATCAGACAGCGCGGCAACTTGTTTTTTGGTTGCCAGAGGTGAAAGATCACCCTTGGTTGCAAGGGTTGCCAGATCTTCTTTGGTTGCGACAACGGTTTTAAGTTCAGCGAGTTTTGCGCGTATGGCATCGCATTGTTCTTTAGTTGCCATGTTTTTCTCTATGGCTTTGACGCGTGCATGGATGTGTTTTACTCGCGTTGGCATGGTCACTACATCTTTTGTGTAGACGCGTACCATTTTGCCATAGCGCAGCCCCAGGAGTAGTAATGCCACCCCACCGACCACTTTAACGGCCGCACGCAGCTGGTGGCCCGCTGTTTTTTTGCTATTTGTATTGTAATAATTATTAATAGTGACAGGCTGCTTTTCGGTCGCATTTTCAGCGGCTGCCAGATAGTTTTCTGGGTCTGCTGTGAGAAAGTCCATGGTGTAACTCGCCGTAAGTTGGTGTGCCGTAAGAATGGAGAGGAAGGAGAGGATGCTCAGCCGGATTGTTTTGTACATCAAGAGTCCTTTAAGTAATAAAGTGTATAACAGAGTCTCTATTACTTATTTTGTCTTAAAAAATATAATTTTCAAGATGCTGTTTTTTCTTAAAAACAGCGTATGTGATTTGTTTTTGTATTAAAGTATTGTGTCGATGTAAAAAAGCCAGCGTTTGAAGATTATTTTCAAACGCTGGCTGCTATTTGTTAAAAAACGGGATATTTTTTAGTTTTTGTTATAAAAATTCTTGGTCAAATAGGCGCGTCCTGAATCACCAAAAATCATGACTGCAAGATCATTCTTGCCCAGAGTCTTTGCGTATTCCTTTGCTGCATAGGCAACTGCGCCGCTGCTTGGACCGACGAGCATACCATGTTGTGATGCTAATACTGGCAGCATGCCCAGTGCATCTTCGTCTGATACGGGTATAAATTCGCTAATTACCTCGTTAGCAAGAACCGGGGAGACAAAGTCAATTCCCATGCCTTCAACTTTATATGGCTTTGGGTGTCCTTTGGTTGTTCTGAATGAGTTAATCGAATCAACAGCAAATACTTTGATGTTAGGATTTTGTTCTTTGAGATATTTGCCAACGCCGCTGACCGTGCCTCCTGTACCTGCGCCAGCGAAAAAGTGGGTTACTTTTCCTTCTGTCTGTTTCCAGATCTCAGGGCCGAGCAAGCTGTAGTGAGCGTTTCTGTTTTCGATATTGAAGTATTGATTTGGCATGAATGAATTTGGCGTTTTTTTATGAATAGCGACCGCTTGGCTGTGGTAACTGCGTGGATCTTCGATAAATTCTGTCGAAGGGCAGACAACGACTTGTGCGCCATACGCTTTGATGGTGTTTACTTTTTCGAGGCTGCTTTTTTCCGATATGGTGATAATAACTTTGTAACCGCGTGCTGCGCCGATCATAGCGGTTGCGATACCTTGGTTTCCTGATGATGCATCGATGAGTGTGCCGCCTGGTTTTAATTGTCCAGACTTTTCTGCCTGTTGTACCATGTACAGCGCGGAACGATCTTTTACACTTCCTCCTGGATTGAGGTACTCCAGTTTTGCGTACACCGATCCTGGTGTTTCGAATTTTACTTTAACCAGCGGTGTGTTACCAATGGCGTCCAATAAAAAATCATATTTTTTCATACAGAGCCTTTCGTATTTACGTTTTATCGTCAGTTAGTATACTCGCCTGCATTTAAAAAATCACGTTTTTATTTTACGTTTTTTCACTCTGTTTCTATTGTGATATTTTTAAGCGAAGAATTTGAAATACTTTTCATTGTATGAAGAGTCTGTTGTTGATTTTTGCGGTTAATGCAGAGCTTAACTAAATCTATGCTATTGTCTGCTAGCCAGGGGACGCACGCGGCGATATTTGCTTCGCTTTGTTGTTCTTTGGGTATGCAGGGCATGCTGCCCGCGAGAAACAGACTGGCGATTGTTACATCGGTAAGTGTCTCACATATTTTCTTTGGGGCTCGCCAGAGTTTGCAGATGCTGTCACCAAGCCAGAGTAGGCTTGCGCTGATAGTTGCTTCTGTGCGCGTTTTTTCAGGGATTGTTGGGATGCCGCCAAAAAGAAAAAGGCCAGCAATAGTAGTATTTGTTAGAGAGGCAGATTTTTTTGTTCTTGTCGCGCAATTCATTTAAACCATCTCCCAGCCAGAGAGCACTGGCGGCAATATCTGTTGCAGTGCTGGCCGCCGGTCCTGTCTGTGGAATACTGCTTGCTAGATAGAGGCACGCAATAGTCATGTCTGTTGCCAGCGCACGTGCACTCTCTTTTTCTTCGATGAGGGTGCCGGAACTTTGGGTATTCTCTTCGATTGTGTTCTGCGTGATTATACTGATTGTGAGCGGTTCTGATGGGATGGCAGTAATGGCAGTGTACTCTCGGTATGATGCATGGCGGATACTTGTCCGATGCAGATGATGAGCAGCAGCGTGGTGGCTAGGCATGTGCGCTTTGAAAAACGGCCGTTTTTCATGTCTGTCTCAATTACATGGTTGGGCGCATCTGTTTTTAAAATCGTTTTAGTATGCATAAAAGGAGTGATGTTAATAGGGACTTATTGCTGCTTCAGATGAGGTTATTCTAGGGACACGGCTTTTAATACATTTTTTTTGAGGTGCATAGTTTTTTGTACAAAGTATCGTGAGCATGCACCATGTATGCATCCTGAAAATCATCAAGCATGTCGCTCTGGTTATGAAGCTTTTTATACAAAACTTGATCTTGGCTCATCGTAAGCATATGCTGCGCTAATTGTGACCAATCACCTTTTTTGCAGAGTAAGCCATTTTGTTCATGCTTAATTACGTCGGGGATGCCGCCCGTTGCATAACTAATGACGGGCAATTTCAGCAGACGAGCTTCAATGACTGCACAGGGTAATCCCTCCCAGAGTGAGCTGAGTACAAAGGTATTCCAGCAGCGCATGAGGGGAGCAACTTTATCTTGCCACCCATGCAAGATGATAACAGTTGATAGATTGTGTTGTTTAATCCATGCTTCTAGCGCTGGTCGTTGTATGCCATCGCCGATAATTTCCAAATAGGTGTGGGGATTTTTTTTGTGTACCCAGGCAAAAGCCTGAAGGAGATCAAAGAGATTTTTTTGAGGCTTAAAGCAGGCTACGGTGCCAAAAATAAAATGCGGCATTGGTGTAGTGGGGAAACTTGTCTGTACTGCGGGGGTAAAAAATTGTTGCCAATCGACTGCTGCACGGATCATGGAATGTTTGTGTGCAAAACGGGGAAAGAGTTTAATTCCTGTTTTGATGTCAGCAGTTGAAACGCAGATAAAGTGGGTAGTGATAAAACTGGTGAAGAGTTCTGGTAGATAGAGTAACAACCAGGTCAGGGTTGATTGGTGTTCATGAAATGCGTAACCGTGAATTGTGTGTACGCGGCGAGGAATGCCCGAAAAAAATGCCGCCCAGCGTCCGAGTATACCTGCCTTTGTACTATGTGTGTGTATGATAATAAGGGGATGCTTTTTTTTGAGTTCGCGTAATTTTTGTATGAGTTGCCAAAATGCGCGTACTTCGTGTGAGAGTGATTTGAGAGAGAGTTCTCTTTTGAGATTAGGAATCAGAAATACATTTTTTTTAGTGCGTACCTGTTCTACCAAGAATCCCTGATCGCCTGAGATTAAATAGGTTGCTATGCCGGTGGGAGTCAAGCCATCAAAGAGGGTGAGGCATATCTTTTGTGCGCCGCCCAACTCGAGTTTTGTAATGATGTAGACGACGTGTATTTTGCATGATGCGGTATTTCTGTTGCTCTCGAGTGTGCATGGGTGAGATTCTTGTTTTTGCTTCATTATGATAACCCTTTTTTATGCTATGCGCAGGAATATTGAGTAAAAACTGTATAAAAAAATGTATTGGGTAAGTGCAGATATCGTGAGATAAAGCTCACTTTTAGTATGGTTTTTTAGCAGTCTAGCGAAAAAGAAGGGTGATGGAAACAAGCAAGGCATAAATTGCTATAGTGTCCATAAGTCCCTGAGCAAACATGCTTACGCGTGATAACAATCCTGATTGTGCTGGATTGAGCGCAATTTGATAGGCTGCTTGAGCAGCAGTTCTTCCTGAGCTAATACCCGCACCTAGTGTGCCAAGACCGATGCTGAGAGCGGCAGAGAGCATTGATATACTTACGACCAACGAGGTGCTTTCCATGTTCATAAGGAGTAATGCAATTACCATGCTAAAAATAATCGGTGTTTCGATAATAGCTTCGCTTACCAGTGTGAAGGTGAGTAATTTATTGTAGGCATCGCGGTTGATTCCCACGCTACGGCAGGCCGTTTTTGCGAAATGGGCAAGTCCTATTGCCGGCCCTATACTTCCCAATCCAACACTCAGGCCGCACGCCAATAATCTAATACTTTCGTACATACTGGTGACTCCCAGAGCATTATCTTTTATGTACATAGCAACAATGAAACCAAAAATAATGGGAGTTTGAATCATTGATTGGGCGATAAGCATAAAGCGAGTTATTTTTTGTCCAAAAAAAGGCTGACGAGCAATCGAAAGACATGCCTGTTGAACTGGTAATGCTGATACGACACCAAGCACGAAACCAGAAAGACAGATAGCAAAGACTATGCCCAACTCGGCAACACTGGTATTTAGACTTACTGCTCCTTCTGGAGAACCCAAGAGTACTACAAGAGCCATTGTTATGCCCATGATGGCTGCTGTTTCAATAAGAGCCATGCCCAGCACCGCTGTACGCATAATATCAGCTTGTGCTTGTGGCTGAATATTAATAGCGCGAAATATGGCGATACTTGCCAGTCCCTCTCCAAGGCCGACGCCGATGGCGGTAATTGCTACAGTGAGGGCGACGGTTCCATAGTGAAATAGTGCTGCAAGGGGTGCCATGTATATACCTCGGTTAGACTTCTAGGACTTCTTCTTCTTTGTTGATGGCGATAGCGAGATTGGTAACGGTAAGCATGCTAAAGACAAATGCTTGTAAAAAACCTTCAAATAGACCAAAAAAAAGCATAATGGCCAGATTGGCGCCCAATGCAATACCCAAGAGTTCATACAGGGCAGAGGTGCCAAGTGCCTGTAGCCAAATTTTAGTGATTATTGCGCTTCCAAAAATATTTCCAAAAAGACGGAAAGAAATAGAGACAATTGTTGCTAATTTACCGACAACATGCAAAGGAAACATGATGAATATGGGAGAGAAAAATTCTTTACTATAGTTTTTGATGCCATGAGCGCGAATTGCATTTGTTTGAATATAGAAAAAAGAGATAATACCCAGCGCAAGTGTTGTATTAAGGTCATTGGTCGGTTCTTCAGCTAACGGTAATAATGAAAGCGTGTTACACAAGAGAATAAACGTAAAGAGCGTACCAATAAAACAATAATGGGTGAGCGAAAAAGTGCCAAGTGCCTGACTGACAAAGTCCATAGTAAAAGATGTTACTGAAGTAACCAGAAAATAGAGAAAACCGGATCCTTTTTTGAGGGCGCGCTGCATGGCAATAATACCGATGGCAAGTATAATGAGTGTTAGCCAGGTATAAATAAGGGTGTCAGCATTGAGGTCAAAAAAAGAATGTTCAAATCCGAAAGACGTGAATGGGCGCCAATGGTGAGTAGCCAATAGCCCAGTGTTTTCACCTGCCATGAGGTTTTACACTTTCATTTTTGTGATTATCAACCAAAATCCAGCTAAAAAGCTTACGAGGATCAGTATAAAAGGTATTGTCGGCGAGCGCAATATGTAATACCAACCGGCAGCCAAAAGAGCCACGCGAAGTACGCTCAAGAGAATAGAGGTGAGACGATGATGCCAGATTGGTCGTTGAGTGTTATTCGTGAAGAATAATCTTCTTTTTTGTGTAATAAACAAAAGGCCATAGAACAGGCCAGCACTCATGCCGATAAGACCGGAAAGAATAAATATAAGAAGAGACATAAAAACACTCGAGACAACAAATTGTATAATTTTCTAGAGATATTCTGGTTAAGAGAGATGTGAGGATAGGTGCATGAGCGAGAGCGCTTCTCCATTTATAAGCGGATTCCCGCTCATGCATTTTTATTCGTTATGAGAGTTTCTTCATACCTTTATACTGCCAGTATTCAGAAACAAGAGATGTTGACCCAGCAATGACTACCAAGCCATGACGGTCGTCAACCAATTTAGTGGCAGACTCAAAAGCATCTTTGAAGTCTTTACATGCTTTGGTTTTGACTTTCATGCCCTTTATAGCATTGGCCATTTCTTCAACATTCCAAGGGGTGCATCCCTTTTGCCCTGCCATTGGAGTAATTGGACAGACTAACACTTGCCCCGATGTCTTTTTGAAGAAGTAGCGCAATAGCTTATAAAATTCTTCAAAATCAAGATCCTGGTTGGTGCCACCAATAATCAGGGAAAGTCCCTTGAGCGGCTTTTGATAATGCATTAAGCGTATACCCAACAACAAGTTTTTGAAGGCATCAAGGTTGCTTGCATTGTCCAAAAGAATGGTTGGTTTTTCTTTGTCGAGCACTTGAAAACGGGCAGGCAGGGTGCCATGCTCTTCTTTCCAAAATTGCTCAATAGTTTTTTTCGGGTTTAATTCTGACTGCCGTTTTGCTTCCAAGGTTGGACGACCGCGGCGGCCCTTTTGTTTTGTTAATAATGAATTAGTAACAACGACAGCATCTTTATCGGTAAACGTATTTATATAAATATCGGCAATACGTTCGGCTAATGCTGCGCAACGGCCATGCAATTGTTCAAAGGGATAGTGCAGTGGAGCGACCTTGCGAATAGGCATTGCCCAAATGCCGCCATTTGCTTCAGCAATTGCTTGCATTTCTTGTAGATGGATCTTGCTTTGGTTTGCTGATACGACGTGCGTACCTTTTTTAACGATGGCGAGTGCATTGGACAGAGCAAGAGTTGTTTTTTGTTCGTCTGTTGTGCATTGGTCATCAGTTACACGGGTTATAGCGACGATTTTTGGATTGCAGATGGCAGGAGCTGTATGGGCACCGCTTTCATTTACTTCAAGCAGAGCGATGTCAACGTTATGCGATTTGAAATAGAGTAATGCCATCATCGTGAGCACTTCAAATGAACTTGGCGTAAGGCAGAGTGTCGAGGCAGTGTTCAAGACCTCGTTTCCTAGATCGGTAAATGTTTTATTGGAAATGGCTTCATTATTGCAGACAAAACGCTCATTGTAGGTAAGGACATGAGGATTGTAAAATGCGCCGACTGACAAGCCTTCTTCTTTAAGCAATTTGGTTGCATAATGCATGGTGATACTTTTGCCGTTGGTACCACCGATTAAAATAGTAGGAATTTTTTGTGAAACCGATCCAAGCTCCTTATCAAGTTGTTTCATACAACTTAATTGGGCGTCGCTTTTGTTGGTTTGCCAATTGCTGTCTAAAAACTCTACGATTTCCTGGTAACTTCGTTGTTTTCCTAGAGTAACCGCACCTTTAGTAGAAGACTGTTTGAGGTCTTTCATGATATCTCCACTAGTTAGTAATACTAACTCTTTAAAAAGGTTACTGCCTAGTTCTGATAGCGCCGGCAAACGTATGTCCCATTCCTTAGTATCTATGTTGCCGGACGAAGTGTTAGGTCTTGCCGGGAACGCGAGATGTTAAGGAAGAAGCTTTTTGTTGTTGGCGAAATCTTTCAAATCACGCAAATTTCGTGATCTTATTACCACTATATGCTATAATATAAAAATGTCAAACTCGCAATTTTGTGTTCATTTCACATTGTTAATTTACAAACCATAAAAAGATTACTATGAGAAAACATTGGTTAGGTGATGTTTCAATTGAGCTTTTTAGGGCGGCTTTACAAAAGGATAAGTTGCTCGTGGGGGCGTCGGATACCATTTTAGGTTTTTTGGCTGCCGTGACCGAAAAAAGCAAGACATTTCTGGATGAAACAAAAAAAAGAGTCGACAAGCCATATATCATTCTTATTGGATCGCTTGAAAAGCTCGATTTTTTTGTTGATCCACAAGAAAGTGCTCGCGTGCGCCCTCTTTTGGCAGCCTGTTGGCCTGGACCTTTGACGGTTATTTTCAAAGCAAAAAAAGAATTGCCGGCATTTATGAAGTCTCTTGAGGGGACTATCGCGATTCGCGTTCCTGATCACGCAGGATTACAAAAACTGTTGGTCCATTTTCCTGGTCTTTTTTCCACAAGTGCCAATATTTCTGGTAGACCAGTGCCTACAACTGTCGCCGATTTTGACCCTGAGATTCTCAAGCGCGTTACGTATGTGATTACTGAGGAGGGTGTTGGGGTTGAGAGTGTACAAAAAAAAGCCCCGTCAACTATTATCGATTGTACGGGGCCAGAGATTAAAGTAATTCGTGAGGGGGCTTATTCTATTGCGCAACTGCGCAGGTATGTGCCGTCGCTTTAAAACCCTTGTTTGTTTCTTTGCTTATTTAATTCTTTTAAAAATAAAGTAAGTGGTATCTTGCTTTCACAACGAGTTTTCATCTTGGTTCGTAATGTGTTTGTTTTTTTATCCCAATCAACTTTTATTACAGATGTGCATTCTGAACATGTATCAGATAGCTTTTCTTCAGGCAAAGAGGCTGTTTTTACTTTAGCGATTTCATCCGCATCAAGAACTTTTCTTACTTCTATATCTTCAATGCGAGAGGCTATTATCACGCAATCATCGTCGGTGAGAGAGAGTTCAAAATAGGCCTTGACCGTATCAACTGGCACCTCGCTAAATACGCTAAAGCAGGTATGGGCGCTAACAACTATGCCTGAAGACTCGATTAATCTGGTGCCGCGAGTGGCTACATAGTTTGTTTTTGCCGCTTTGTTTTTTTTTAAAGACTCTACCCAATCGCTTGAGCCATGATAGTAGGTGCCGCTTTTTGCAAGAAATTGCATTATATATTCCGTCGGAGAACACTGGTCTTGGGTGCTTTGTTCGCAGGGAAGAATATTTGATATTAAAAAGGTAGTTAAAAATAAAACTGAATAGTTTATTTTTTTCATAAAAGATCCTTTGTTTGCAATGCTATTAATAAAAGAATTTCTATCAGTGTATAGTTATTTATACCCATCGTCCATCAGTTTTTTTATTGGTTATTAATGAGATTTTTTAAGCATTATGTTGACGAGAGAACCCCTGTGCGGCGTACACTAGAACTAAAGAAGGGAAAGGGGAAGATGAAGAGGCAGGGATTTACCTTAATCGAATTAATGATTGTTATTGCTATCATTGGTTTTCTGGCTATGGTGTCAGTGCCGAGTTTTATGCGTTTTTTAGCCAAAGCAAAGCGGGCTGAAGCATATATGCAATTGAACTCGATTTATGCTGCTGAAAAATCCTATTGGGCAGAACATGGCACGTATTCTAGCGTGCTGCTTGGCCAAGGAGGTATTGGCTGGAAACCCGAAGGGTATTCTGGCGGTGGCAAAAACGAAAAGTTTTATTATACGTATGGCTTCTCGGGTGGGGGTGAAGGTCGTGGGTATGTGACAGGAAAGCTTGAGACACCCGCAAGCAATTTGGGTATCTCCAAGGCCGATAAAGATGGTTTTGTTGCCGTTGCTGCTGGAGATATTGATGGCGATGGCAAGCCAGACATTCTAACCATTGATCAGAATAATACGATTACGGTAGTTCAGGATGATCTGACAGATTAGAAGCGGATAAGGCTAGATTCCCGTAAGCAGCTTGAAAAGTGGTTCGCGAAAAAAAACGTAGCCAAAGGCACCAAGAGCCAAAAAAGGCCCAAACGGTATTTTGGCATTTCTGCCTACTTTTGCGACAGCTATATAACTCAGGCCAATAAGTGACCCGGCTAAGGAACCAATGAGCAGCGAAAGCCATGCGCCAGCTATGCCAGTAAATGATCCAATGAGTGCCAATAATTCTACGTCTCCCTGACCAATGCCTTCTTTGCGGGTTAAAAGAAAAAAGAATTGAGCTGTTCCCCAGAGGAGGGCATAGCCGACCAATGCCCCCAATATGCTTTGGGTGAGGCTGATGGGCAGCAATCCCAATCCACTAAATAAAAATCCTGCCGGGACTAGAAATAGAGTGACATAGCGAGAGATGAGCATGGTTTCTAGATCTGATCTTACACTGACAATGAGTGCCGAGAAAAAAATAAAATAGGCGGCGAAATAGTCTATTGGCTGAAAGAGGATCAAGAGGATAAAGAGTGCTGTTGTCAGAAATTCAATAAAAGGGTAGAGCCACGAAATAGGTTTCTGGCAGGAACGACAGCGTCCGCGTAGCAAAATCCAAGAAACAAGAGGCACTAAATCATACCATACAAGGGTTGTGCGACAGGAAGGGCAGCGAGAACGATTAAAGAAAAAAGACTGATTGCGTACGATGCGGTAACCAACATTGCTCAAAAATGAACCCCAGCAGAGAAATAGGGGGATGAAAACAATTAAAAGGAGTATTATTTTTTCTCCGTTTTTATTGAATCAATAAGAGTTTCGATGCGTTGTTGTTTTTCAAATAATTCATCAAAAGCGAAACGCAAATCAGGAGTATATCGTGCGAGCAATTCTTGGGAAAGAGCGTGTCGCATTGATGGTTTGTAGAGAATAAGCAATGGCAATTTTTCTTCAAAATCTTTTTTGCCCGCCGCTGTGTAAAAATAGACAGTGCAATGACTTTTGTCCGGCGATAGGTGTACGCGATTGATAAAAATACCGTTTAAGGTTGGTTCATCAATAGTGAGCTGCATAAATAAACTCGAAATCGCCCGCAGAAGGGCTTTTTCTTTTTGAGCAATCTTTATGTCACGGGATCGGTTGAGCGTCATAAAACACCTAGGTCCAGGCAGAAGATGGCAAAGGAAGTGCTTACTTAGCAAGACCCTTGGTTACCATGCGTACATAATTTTGTTTGATTGCACGCAAAAGACGTTTGCGACGTTTTTGGGTGGTTGGTTCAAAATAAACCGTGCGTTTCATATCGCGTACAACGCCTTCGCGTTCAATTTTTTTCTTGAGTTGACGTAGGGCTCGGTCGATATGGGTGCTGACATGTACTTCGATGTTGGCTTTCTTTGGCATGGTATCGAAAATCCTCTCGTTTTGTGCAACGCTTTTATATTAAAAACAGAAAGATGCGCCCTGAAAGAGGGCACTTACACATTGTAGATTTTTTTTGTCTGATTGTCCAGGAGTTGACCTGGTTCAATACATTTGGGAAAAATTAGGCCCCGAATACAGAGCTATAGTATTGCAGAGGCGTCAGGTACTGTAAAGCTTGGTGGGGACGATAAGAATTGTACTTTTTAACATAGAGGTTAAG
>JAJYDS010000042.1 GCA_021777215.1 bacterium | reverse complement strand
TTGCCACTCAAGACCGCATTATAAAATAAGCCAAGACGTGGTCCAAAGCTCTGTTTTTCAGAGCTTAAATCATATTCCGCGCCCAGGTGAAGTGTGTGCATATTCCAACCATGGTAGTATTGGTCGCTATTCACGATCGAATATTTAAAAAGACTCGTGTTGCATGGATATATCGAAGCTGCTTCTTGGGAGGCAAACGTATAGCCAAGAATGAGAGACAGAGCCCCTCCTGCATGATCAATTTTAATATACCCCCCCAAATCCCAGAGGGCACCTCGTTCTATTTTGGCGCATCCGCGCGCCAATTTGAGTAAACCGCTTTGGCATTCACCTGTTTTGAGCCTAAGGGTTGTGGTACGATCAAAGAAAAAGAGTGAGTCGCCAAAAATGCCTACGGTGAACCATTCAAAAAGGCCTAATGCATAAGCCGCACTGACCGGAATTGCCCAGTGCTTATTATACCCAAGGGGCAGTTGCAGCGGGTGATTTTCATTGCGTGCTTTACCCGTAGGAAAAAGAACACCTGTTTTGAGTGTAAAATCAGCATAATCAATTGTTTTAGTGTTTTCGTAGTTTGTGGTCCATCCGATTAATGCGGTGGTATCGCCAAAGCCGGTACTGTTTTCAGGGCCGACGCAGAGTCCATACAGACGCATGATAGGGAAAAATGAATCGCGAATTTCTTGCCATAAGGCGGGCGTTTGGCTAGTTGGGGTGCTCGTGCAGTCAGTGAGGCAAATATCTGATATACGTAAAGAACGTATTGGTACATGCAACTGTGAGAGAAAGCCATGGGCAAAGTTTTGCTGCCAACTCAGTTGTGCTTCAGTGATTTCAAATTCACCGCCAAAAGCTACTAAGCCTAGACAATCAGTTGCGGGCAAAGCACTCAGTTGTTTGAGCGGATCATCTGCTGCCAGTCCAGGAACGCCGCGCGCCAATTCATGTATGTTATGCAGCCCCCAGGTTTCCAGTAAACAACGGCGGTTGCCGTGCGCATTGAGTCCATGATGGCTCCAGCCGCCGGCGGTGGTAATATCAATTGAAGTAAGTAATTTTTTCTCAAAACGGGGTTCTCCCCAGAAGTTACTTGCGCGATAAAAGTGGTTGTTGTCCATGCTCTGTAGAGGAAGCTGGGTTGCGCCAGTGAGTATATATATGAAGGGGAATATGTTCTTTTTTACGCAAAACCCTTTTTTTTTGATCATAAAGCTCTCTTTTTTGTTGATGAGTATCCTTTAATTTCGGTTGGCAAGATTCTAACAAATTAGGCCCAAATGCGCTATACTCAATAACAAGATTATCTTTAGAGTAGATACGTTTTGGATTTACCTTTTTCTGATGTTTCATTCTGATTCTTTTAAGAAAGCAGAACAAACTCAGGTGATTGGGTAGCAAATAAAGCGTGAGTTTTTTGAGAGAAAGGTTTAGGTATGAAAGAACCAGTACATACGAGGGTGTCCGAAGAATCTGACAATGTAGCGGATGCAACAAATAAAACTATTGATACGGCGCAATCGGACATCGCGGATACTGTGAATGACGACAAGATGGCAGAGCAAAGCTGCAGTACAGAACTTGAGGCGTGCAAAGCAGAGCTGGCTACGTGTAAAAACAATTTTTTGCGTACACGTGCTGATTTAGAAAACCTTTCGCGGCGTATGGAAAAAGAACGGCTGCAATTTGTTTCCGTTGGTCAACGGGCAGTCTTGCTTGACTTACTTTCTGTCGTGGATGATTTTGATCGAGCGCTTGCAGAGCATAGCGCGCAGCCTCAATTTTTACAGACACCAGAAGAAAAGCATGCGGAGACTGACGTTGCCCAAGATCGTCAAGTCTGGCTTGCTGGATTTGCTCTTATTCGTTCAGGTTTGTACAAAATGCTAGAAAAATATGGGGTAAAACCGATGACGGCACAGCAATATGCAGTATTTGATCCGCATTTGCATGAGGCAATTATGCAAATTAAATCAGAGACTCATCAGTCGGGTGAGATAGTGCAGGTGTTGCTTGCCGGCTTTATGTTCGGTGATCAAGTGCTCAGGCCAGCCCAGGTAAGTGTGGCTCAGTGATAGGTGTTTTTGTCTGTTATTTGCTCATTCTGTTAAAAAAGATCGCTCTGTGAACCGGTACGTGAAAGAATAATTTCATCTATACTTTCAATTGCGACCAGGTTTCTTCGTTTTTCTATATTTTTGAGTGATGTACGGGTTGTTTTATTTGGCTCGTGTGAAAGATAGGGGCATTGTTCAGCTGCTTCAATTGCTTCGATGATAACTTCGCTTATACTTTTTCCCAGCATGGCGGCTTTAGCCTTGAGGAGTCGATGTTGTTCTTTGGGGAGAGCGATGGTGATACGAGAAAGTTTTTTTGAATCCATAGTTTTCCTTAGATACAGTTTTTATAGACTATCATAATTAAGCGAACTCAATTTAAGGTTCAGAAGAAATTTGGATGACAGTTGCATACAAAAAAACAGATCAATCCCCTATCTCCCTGAGTGATTCTGAGCTTGAAAAAAGCGAAGAATCGTATCGAAGGGTCAGTCTTATAGCTATTTTTAGGATGTATCTGTGAACTCATTTTACCTCTATATACTCAGGTGCGCTAATTGAGCCTTTTATGTAGGGCATACATGCGATATTGAGAGAAGACTCCAAGAGCACTTTACGCAGGATCCCAGTATAAATGACTAAGTTTCGCGCCATCTTCCAGCAGAATTAGTTTTTGCTGAATGTGTGGGAACGCGTACAGAAGCATTTGCGGCAGAACAGCGCATAAAGAAGTGGACTCGAAAAAAGAAAGAGGTGTTAATTAAACGTGATTGGGGGTGTCTGCGGGAGCTATCAAAAAAGAAATTTTTAAAGGACTGACCCTTCGATACATCCGTCTTCGCCTACGGCTTCGTCGGACACTCAGGGAGATAGGGGAAATCAAATTTTTTCTACGTTATTATAAAAAACATCGTTGTTTTAAAGAGCGAAGCGAAAATCTCGGGAGCTTGCTCCCGTGCTGGATAGCTTTATAATGAGCGTGAGCTCATTATAAGGAAAGAACAGCACGTGGAACTGACGAGAAATTCGCATCATGTGTTCCG
>JAJYDS010000026.1 GCA_021777215.1 bacterium | reverse complement strand
CTTCATACACACCAGTATTGCAAAACACATCTCGCTTCGCAAACTAACGTTTGCTTTGCTCAAGCATATGATGACCATTCATCCCCAGGCTTAGAAAGCCTTGGGGTTTTCTGGTCATGTGAATAAATGATTCAATTGAGCTTTTTCAAAACCCATTACGCAAGTTCAAATTCGAAGTGCAACGCCCTGTTGTTTAGCTAATTCAAAAAATGCTTCCTGCGGGGTTTTATAACCCAATAGTTTTCTTGGCCGAGTATTCAGTTTTTGTGCCACATAGAAAACCTCTTGTTGTGTGATTATAGAAAAATTTTTCTTTTTTGGAAAATACTGTCTTACTAGGCCATTAACTTGCTCATTAAGGCCTCGTTGCCATGATGAATACGGATCGGCAAAATACACGGCTACGCCAAGCTTTTGAGTAACTTTTGCATGATCAGCAAATTCTTTACCATTATCAAGCATCAAAGTATGGATAACCTTTTCGAATGGTTCCATAAGCTCAATCAAACTGTCTTTAACCGCCGTGGAAGTTTTTCGTTCAGCCTTCTTCAAAAGTACATATTGCGTACGTCTTTCGACAACCGAAACAATCGCTTGTTTGTGAGCTGCTCCAATTATAGTATCACCTTCCCAGTCACCTAATCGCATCTTTTGGGTAACGATCTCTGGCCGTTCATTTATGGAAACTCGACCAACAATCTGTCCCCTTTTTTCTCGGCCACTTCCGTAGCGCTTATGCCTTTTTTTCTGACAACGCAAATCTTTATAGAGATCACCACCAAATTTCTTGTCCTGTAAAAGCCTTTGATAGATCGTTTCGTGACTAATTTTTCCAATTTGCAGCAATTTGAAGCGTCCCGCTATCTGTTCAGGGCTCCATTTCTCTTTTAGCCATAGTTTTGCTGCGGACCAAACATCTTGGCTTACCCGGGGTCCATTAGCTCGGCGCTTTGCTCTTTCCAGGGCAAATGCGTGTGCTTGTTGCGGTCTATAGCCTCTTTCTCCTTTGTTGCGCTTGATCTCACGAGTAATTGTTGAAACTTCCCGTTTTAGGTTTCTTGCTATATTACTCAAGGAGTGTTTCATGGCCTGTAGCTCATAAATTTGGTATCTTTCTTCTTGAGTGAGATGATTGTAATGCATATCGTGCCTTTCTTGTGGTTAAGAAATATGTACGATAGCTTACGCCATCTCACTTTTTTCTTACACCATCAAGCGTTGCACTTCGAACTTGAATGCGGGTTACATAAAAAATTTTTCATCACAAAAAACAACTCCGGCATCCGCATAAGAAAAGAAACAGTTATAGTTTTTTATTCACAATAATATAAATCTGGTGTATTACTTCAAGAAGTACCCCGCACTTCAGGCTGATAAAAAAGGATACCTGTTGTAACAAGAGAGTAGTACCTTGAAAAAAACTATCGTCCTTGTATCCCTACTTCTGGCGCATACCTCTTTATGCCTGCCCCGCGCAGACAATGTTGTCTGGTTTTCCGTTCAAGATGCACCACCGCCGCTACTGGCCGAACCACTCAGTTTAGAAAGAGCGCTGGATATTGCCTACCATAATCGCTCGATCTTACACGCCTTGGATAACACGATAAAAGCACGCAAAAGCAGCGAACTTGAAGCACTATCAGGCTATTTTCCTAAATTTTCTCTCAATTCGCTTGTCTCGCAATCGCAAAAACAATTGAATGGAGAACTAAGCTTTAAAAAACATCAGCAATTTTTTAATTTCGAACAACTGCTCTATAGTTTTGCCGGTCCTCTGGAACAGTACCAAATAAATCAGTACACCACGGCAATTGCTCGTCTACAGCGGAACCTAAAAGAAAATGCGATTCAATTTGAAGTCGAAAAAAACTTTCTTACCTTGTACAGCATACATGAAAAACAAAAGACTATAGCTACATTAGAAAAAGCATCACGAGCTCAATTTGCCCGCGCAAAAGCTCAAAACAGCGAACAATTATTAAATGCCGATGAATGGTATAAAGAAAAAGCAGCTTATGCCACCGCCATTTTTACCGTTGATAGTTATCAGGAAGATAGGGCAACAACTATAGCAACGCTCAATCGTTCGCTTGAAACAGAACTTCTCACACCGCTCAACAATCTCAGCACACGCCTTTTTATTCAGGCAAGCATTGCGCAAGCCACGGCACACCCGCTTGATTTTTATATTCGCAATGCGTTCGCCTATCGTAAAGAATTAGCTATACAAGAAGAAGAAATTGAACAAAGCAAGGCACAGTTACGGTTCTTTCAACGATCGTATCTGCCCAAATTCTCCTTCTTTACCACCATTGAAAATGGTGCTATTAGCATCCCTACGTCATTCTGGTTGCTTGGTATAAAAATTTCATGGGAATTTGATGGACTTTCTAGTGCCTACAAAGCGCAAGAACAGAAAGCAGCGGTAGAATCAGCCATCATGGCAAAAAAGGATACTGAACAAACAATCACCTTAGAAGTACAAACAGCCTATCTAGAGTTACAAAAACTTATAAAGCAGCTCCGCGCCGCGTATGAAGAAAAAGAGCGTGATCGCACCATTTTTACGGTAAAGAAAAAACAATATGAAATTGGAGAGCTCTCCGCACCAGACTTTTCTGCAGCATGCAATGACTGGGAAAATGCACAATTTGTGGTTACCAATTTAGAAACAATCATTGCCATTAAACAACGGGAACTTTTATATTCCTGTGGCTATCCTCAGACACCCCCAAACGAGATAGGCTAAATCTATGCAAGCGAAAAAAATTATAACTATACTTGTTATAGCAAGCGTCGGCGTACTTGGCGGTTATTATATCTATAAAAAAAAGTTTGCTCCTAAACCACCACAACTGTATAGCACCCAAAAGCTCGAACGCCGCACTATTCAACAGGTCGTTAAGGCAACCGGCTACATCAACCCAGAAGATACGTTT
Source organism: bacterium (assembly GCA_021777215.1). Lineage (GTDB taxonomy): Bacteria > Babelota > Babeliae > Babelales > Vermiphilaceae > JAJYDS01. Next base: position 12,501 of record JAJYDS010000026.1, on the reverse strand, counting down.
AAAGTAGGTACTATCATCACCGGCATCATCGAAAAAATGATTGTTGACGAAAACGACGTCGTCAAGAAGGGCCAACTCATTGCCACCGTCGATGATGGTAAAGGTGATACTGAGGTAAAAGAAGCACAAGCAGCACTCGACACGGCGCTGGCAAATTTTAGCTATGCGCAACCAACTTTTAAACGCCAAAAAGCCCTGTACGACGATAAGCTTATCTCACAGGATGCCTTTGAAAAAGCAATGCGCGATTATAAGGTAGCTCAATACGACGTTGCCCTCAAAAAAGCAACGTTCACTAAAAACAGTATGCTTTTCGAGCGTAAAAAAATACTCTCTCCTGATGACGGCATAGTAGTCTCTAAAGTTGCAAGCGAAGGCGAAACTATTACGGTATCTTCGCCACCAACGGTTATTTATATAATCGCTAAAGATTTAACCAAAATGGAAGTCGATCTAGATGTTGATGAAAATGTCATTGGTAGCATCCACAAAGGCATGCAGGCTATTCTCACCTTTGACGCCTATCCTAACCAACAATTTCCTTGCACAATCGCCGATATCAGCAATGCAGCAATAACGCGCAAGGGAGCCGTCAGTTATAATGCGACTGCGTACATTGATAACAAAAAACTCCTGTTCCGTCCAGGCATGAGTGTCACCGCGCTTATTTCCGTCGCCGAGAAAGAAAATAGCATTTCTGTGCCAGGCCATATCTTCAAAATCAATGTCCCTATGCTTAAAAATATTGCCCAAGCACTCAACATAGAAATCAAAGAATTGGATAAAAAGACAAAACAAGAACTTTCTTTGCGTGGCAGCATGAAGTGGCTCTGGATAAAAAAAGGCAATGCCTTTATTGAAAAACCAGTAGAAATTGGCGCCAATGATAATGCCTTCTTTGAGATTACATCCGGCTTGCAAGGTGACGAAGAAATAGTAGTCGATGTGGCGGAACCTGATGCAATGAAAGAATTTTTTGAACAGTTCTTTGGCAAGGGACTTAAAAAATAAGGTGTGCCATGCATACGCTTTTGCTCATACGCACTGCACTGCGCGCACTCGCACAACATAAAATACGTTCATTTTTAACTATACTTGGCATCATGATTGGTGTTGCCGCCATTATGGTTACCCTTGCCATAGGCAAAGGCGCAGAAAAAAAAGTACAAGAACAGATAATGGCCCTTGGTGAAGGCGCCATGTTTATTGTGCCCGGCAATGTGATAGAACGAGGAAGAATTCGTTCTAATGCAGCCAAACCCGCACGTCTGACAGTGAAAGATCTTGAGGCTATACAAAATCAACTATCCGGCATAACCGGCATATCTCGCGGCCATGAAGACCCTGCTGACATGCAATATGAAACACAAACAGTACATGATCAAGTCTCTGGCATGGATGCACAAGTATTCAAGATCATGAACCTCCGTATAGCGCAAGGCTCATTCTTCACTGACATACAGGTAAAAAATAGAATGCCCGTTGTGGTGCTTGGCGCAAAACTAGCACAAAAATTGTTCAAAAAAGCATACCCGCTTAACCAAACAATAACCATAGACAAACATCCATTCACCGTCATTGGCGTCGCTGCCCCCGTCGAGTCATTCGGCGGCCCGCATGACACTAATATGCATGCGTATATTCCTTTTTCCGTTGCCGACAAATATTTTCGACGAGAAGGTTTTTCTGAAGGTGATCTTGGCTATATAGCTTTACGTACCAACACCCCCGATCCAAGCCAGGCACTTCGCATAGTAAAACGCATTTTGCGATTCAATCATAACATCGGCGCAGGAGAACCTGATGATTTTATTATCTTCGATCAAGACTCTATAGCCAAGGCCGCCAAAAAAGCAGCGCTCATTGTGAGCCTTTTTGGCATTATTGCCGCCTCTATATCACTCGTGGTAGGTGGCATTGGCATTATGAATATCATGCTCGTCGCGATCAAAGAACGCACTAAAGAAATAGGAATTCGCCTGGCACTGGGCGCTACGCAAGCAACTATCCAACAGCAATTTCTTTTTGAAGCAGTAACGCTGTGTCTGTTTGGGGGCATACTGGGCGTGGCTCTGGGAGTAGTGGCACATACCTCAATAAAAACATTAGCAGGATTTCCTGGAGTAACTGATATTTTTTCTAGCGCTCTTTCTCTTGGCATCACGGTAATGATCGGCATTTTTTTTGGCTACTATCCGGCAAGAAAAGCATCACAACTTAATCCCGTCCAAGCACTTTTTGAAAGGTGATTACGCATGCAGGCAACCCTCCTTTTGCGAACTTCATGGCGCGCCCTACGCAAACATGCCGCACGCTCTCTACTCACTATCTTAGGCATCACCATTGGAATTGCTGCTATTATCGTTACCTTTTCTATCGGCAGAGGCGCTGAACTAAAAATTCGCTCACAGATACTCGCCATGGGTGAGGATGCAATCTATATCATTCCCGGCAACGTCATTGAACGGGGGGCTTCACGCGGCAATAAACGCGCCCGCCTCACTGAACAAGATCTTGAGGCTATACAACAACAAAGTAATAACCTCGTATCATTTTCACGCGGACACGAAAATCTCGCCGACATGCAGCATGGTGCCCAAACGGTCAATGAACGTGTTATTGGCAGTGATGCAACTCTGGCTACAATAGCAGGTTATCCTATTAAGTGGGGAACTTTCTTCAATGATTTGCAGGTACAAAATAGAACAAATGTTGTTGTCCTGGGACAAGAACTGGCAAAAAAATTGTTCAAAAAAACATATCCTATAGATCAAATAGTACTTATCAATAAAACACCATTCACCGTCATAGGCGTATTTGGTTACATCGACTTTTATATGGGGACCAACGATCCTAACACACGTGCATATATCCCTTTTACTGTTGCCGATAAATATATCCGCAAAGATGAACTCACGGCGGGCGACCTGAGCTTCTTGCTCCTGAAAACTGCTGATACGAAACCCGGACAAACTATGCGCATGGTAAAACGCACCTTGCGATTGCGTCACGGCATTGGACAAGGGGAATCTGATGATTTTACCATTTTTGATCAAGAATCTATTGCAGCCGCTGCACAGGAAGCATCGCGCGTTCTTAAATTTTTTGGTTTGATTGCGGCATCCATTTCTCTTTTAGTGGGCGGCATTGGCGTCATGAATATCATGCTTGTCTCGGTAAAGGAACGCACCCGAGAAATCGGAGTTCGCCTCGCACTTGGTGCCACACAAACACTCGTGCGCAACCAATTTTTGGTGGAAGCAATAACCTTGTGTTCCTTTGGCGGCATAGTCGGAATTATCCTTGGCATGATTGCCCAACATGCAGTAAGCGAACTTGCCGATCTACCAGAAGTGTTAGAGCTCATGCCGCTTTTGATTGCATTTATCACCACGATTATGATTGGAATCTTTTTTGGTTACTACCCCGCACGAAAAGCATCACTCTTAAACCCCGTCGACGCCCTTGTAGAAAGGTAATTGTATGGCATTACTCGAAGCACGAAATATAACAAAAACTTTTACTCTGCCAGGACGCGAACTGACGGTTCTCCACGATATATCCTTTTCCATTGAAAAAGGAGAATTTCTTTCAATCACCGGTCAGTCAGGATCAGGAAAGTCAACGCTCATGCATATTATTGGCTGTCTTGATGTCCCGACCAGCGGCTCCTATTTCATAGAAGGACAAAATGTTTCACACCTTAGCCCTGATCAACTGGCCCACATTCGCAATCAAAAAATTGGTTTTGTGTTTCAACAGTTTAATCTGCTACCTGATCTGACCGCGCTGGAAAATGTCGCACTCCCGCAGCTGTATGCAGGAAAATCTGAAAAAGAAGCAAACGAAAAAGCAGAAAAACTGCTGTGCTCTGTTGCACTCGATTGTCGCCTACATCACCAACCCCAACGTATGTCTGGCGGCGAACAACAACGAGTAGCTATTGCACGCGCCTTAATTAATGATCCGGCCATTATTTTAGCTGATGAGCCGACAGGAAATCTTGATTCAAAAACAGGTCAAATGGTCATGGATCTGTTTCTCAAGCTCAATCAAGAGAAGGGCATCACTATCGTTATCGTCACCCACGATTTAGAGCTTGCTCATAAAACAAAGCGTATTATTAAACTCCTTGATGGACGCATCCAAGAGGACCAAAAGCTAAACATTTAAGTTTTTTATTTCCTCAAATATGCGCTATACTGTACAATCACTATTAAATACGAATTAAAAGGATAAAAGTCGTGTGGTATTGGTATGAACTTGTAGCACTCTATCTGGTCATGCAAGCCATTATGTATGGTGTAAAATTTTATGTACTGGATGGCACAGACCCGGTAATTTATTGTATTAAAAAGTATTACCCCGAAAATCATGACACAAATTGAACACACACTCGTAGCTATTATCGTCATACAACTACTCTGGCATCTATTCATAAAAAAACATATGATGACCAGAGAAGACTATCGGTTTTGGAAAAACGTCTGGCGAGGTATTTTTTAAGTCCATCGCACTTTAGACAACCTAGACAGCGCATCACCCTACGCTTTATAAAACACGCCTACAACAAAATATTAGAAAGCAAAAGGGGCGGGAAATTTCACGCCCCTTTTATTAGTCATTGCTGAAAAACAGCCGAAACAATCGACAGCTTCTCAACCCCCTTATTTAATTATTGCTGGCTCTGGCTGCACGTGATCTTGCGCTGCTGGCACTTCTTGAGCGTCTGCCACTGGTTGCGCAGCAGGAACTTCGTCATGAGCATGAGCTTCAGCTGCTTCATGCGCCGCTGAACAGGCACAGTGAGTGCATGAACAAGATTCTACTGCAGCTACCTTTGGTGCATAAGCTGGCAACAACTTCTTGAAGTCTTGGAAAATTTGCTCTGGCGTTACCCCTGAAACGTTGATTTCTTGTACCGGAACACCAATTTCTTTGTAGTAGGCAATGATTTCAGCATTATTTTTGTTGAAGGTTGCCAGACGTTGACGAACAATTTCTTCTTTGTCGTCTTCACGGGTAATGAGCTTGCCACCGCATGCTGGACAGGTTGTCGCATCTTTTAATGCGGTACGGCTGTAGACCCCCTTGCATTGCTCACAGACGACGCGATTGGCAATACGCTGTACCACTTCTTCCTCATTGGAAATAACAAGTGACACCGCTCCAAAAGTGTAATCAGCAAATTTGGTTTTAAGCAATTCGGCAAGCATTGCCGCTTGTTTTTGTGTACGAGGGTAGCCATCTAAAATAATTGGCTCGGTACCCGCTTGCTTGCTCAACCAACCGTCAACCATATCGGTCATCACTTCGTCTGGAATAAGACCGCCTTGCATATACTGGGCAATCATTTTGCCTTTTTCGCTACCCGAAGCTACTTCTTCACGACACAAATCACCGGTAGAGAGCGATTTGAAATGCAATTGGTTTACCACTTGTTTTGCCAAAGTTCCTTTACCAGAACCAGGAGCACCAAGAAATGCCAAAATAGTTTTAGGTGCAACCGCTACAGCAGAGGAATTCTTTTGTTTGATAAACTGTCTATGGGAGTAAAAAAGGCCACCGGCCACAAGAACAACTAAACCAACCAACACTATGTTCTTCGTAACACCGTTCATCGTAGAAAATCCTTTCACAAACTAACAATTAACGAGAATCTGCCTTAAGAGTAACTCTTAGTGTCTATTTGTCAAGATAAACCAGAAGTAAAAAGTCACCTGGCATATCGAAAAATAAAAGAGAGCGCACATAAACACTCACTTAAACAAAAAGAGCGTAAAAAAAGGATACTTGCATGGTTTTATTTGTAAAAATAACGTTTTTATGCTACTGTTTTTAAGTATCTGATTCCTATCTTATCCCGCCTATATAAAAACGCCGCTGGCGTGGTCCCTGTGGGCCCCATAGCTGAATCAGCCACAGAAAGTACTAATAACCCTCTAACCCCGATTGGGCATTCGCCCAATTAAGGAGCCATTTCGTATGTCAAAAGAAATCATACGTTCCTCGCAGTTTTGTACCAAGAAGGCCACCGCTATCATCAGCGATGAAAACCTCCAACTCAATGAGCAACAGCGCAAAGAGCTTGATAGCCTCTATACTGGTGTTCTTGATGCAATCACCCCAGAAAAACCTATCAAAGCCACCGTGGTAAACGTGAGCTCAGATGGCGTTTTGGTGGACATCAATTACAAATCAGACGGACTGATCCCTCGCTATGAGTTCTCAGATTATGAGCTGAAAAAATTAAAACAAGGCGACACGATCGAAGTTATTATCGATCAGCTGGAAAACGCCGACGGCAATATCATCCTCTCCTACGAGAAAGCAAAAGCGCTGCGCGCATGGAGCGAGATTATAAAGCTGCATGAAGAAAATAAACCGGTCGAAGGTACCGTTACTCACAAGGTTAAAGGTGGCTTGAGCGTCGATATTGGTATTCCTGCATTCTTGCCAGGATCACAAATCGACTTGCAACGCGTCACTGATTTTGATCAATATGTTGGCCAAGTCATTACTGCCAATATTATCAAAGTTAACCAAAAACGGGGCAACGTTATCATTTCTCGCCGCAAATTCCTCCATGATCAACGCTCTGAATCCCGCAAAAAGGTACTTGACCTGCTCAAAGAAGGTGAAATTATTCAAGGTATGGTCAAGAACATCACCAACTATGGCGCATTTATCGACATAGGCGGCGTAGACGGCTTGCTCCACATCACTGATATGACCTGGGGCCGCATTTCGCATCCAAGCGAACTGCTCAGAATTGGCGATACCGTCACGGTTAAGGTACTTTCCTTTGATAAAGACCATGAGAAGATTTCCTTGGGCATGAAACAGCTCACTGATAATCCATGGGAAAAAGTCAGCGAAAAAGTCACGGTCGGTTCTGTCATTACGGGCAAAATCTCCAGCATTACCGATTACGGCTTGTTTGTAGAAATTGATAAAGGCGTTGAAGGCCTGGTACATATCTCTGAAGTCTCCTGGACTGATCGTATCAGCAACTTGGCTGACAAGTTCAAGGTTGGACAAGAGATTTCAGTACTGGTCGTTTCTATGGACAAAGAAAATCGCCGCATGTCCTTGAGCATCAAACAACTTGAAAAGAATCCATGGGAAGCCGTGGGCGAATCATTCAAAGTTGGCGACAAGATCAAAGGCAAAATTAGCAATATTACCGACTTTGGTATTTTCGTACAGCTCATGCCTGGCATTGATGGCTTAGTACATATTTCAGATCTGTCATGGACAGAACATATCGATCATCCAGCCGACGTCTACAAGCGTGGCGATGAAGTCGAAGCAGTTATTCTGTCTATCGATAAAGAAAACAAGAAGATCTCTCTGGGTATCAAACAACTTTCAGAAGATCCATGGGCTTCAATTGTCCAAGACTACCCTGTTGGTAGCATGGTAGAAGGCGAAGTTTCAAAGATCACCAATTTTGGTGCCTTTGTGAAACTGCCATCGGGCATTGAAGGCTTGGTTCACATTTCTGAAATAGCCGATGAACCAGTGAATAAGGTTGAAGATGTCTTGAGCGTTGGCGATAAAAAAGAGTTCCGCGTTCTGAATGTCAACAAAGAAGACCGCAAACTTGGCTTAAGCTTGAAAACACCTGGACTGAAAAAAGAAGTTGCTGCACCTACTTTTGAGAAAAAGCCAGCGCAACAACAACGTCCTGCTGAACCACGACAACGCCAAGAACGCACTGAACAACCCGTACAGCATTCTAAAGCTAAGAGCCAAATGCAATTGGCGCTTGAAGAACATGCTGCACGTCAAAAGAACGAAGATAAGGAATAAGGATCTTGATGAATACAAAAATTGTCTATGCTGGCCTCGCGCTCATCGGCATATTGCTGATAGCATTGGTAAGCAAACAGTTTTTCTTCAAAAGGAATACCACAATGATAGCTCTGGAAAAAACCTTTGCTATGATCAAACCTGATGCTGTCGCCGCAAAACATACGGGCGAAATCATTAGCGCGATCGAAAGCAATGGATTTACTATAGTAAAAATGCGCAAAGAACAGCTGAGCAAAGAAAAAGCACAACAGTTCTACGCAGTACATAAAGCAAAACCATTCTTCAACGAACTCGTCGACTTTGTCACCTCTGGCCCAGTTGTCCTTATGATGCTGGAAAAAGAGAATGCCATTGCCGACTGGCGCAAGCTTATGGGCGCAACTGATCCGCTCAAAGCGGAAGAAGGCACCCTGCGCAAGAGATTTGGTACCGATATTGGTCATAATGCGACCCACGGTTCCGATGCTGCGCAAACAGCTAAAGAAGAATTGGCAATATTCTTCTCGTAATAGAGCAGTAGACTAACACTGCAAAAAGGCCCCTCGATTAAGAGGGGCCTTTTTTATAGAGAACAATCCGTACAGAACGCACGTTCTAGCAACGCTCCTGCCACTATTTTGTAGTTGGAGCTACAGGAGTAGCCTGTTCATCCCAATACTCTGGATGCGCCTTGTCACAAACATCAAAACAGACTCCTTTTCCTTCCCCGCGAACCCAACGAGGATTGCTCCGGTGGTGCATACGACAATTAGAGAGGCATTGCTCAAATGAACGTCCTTTTTGAAATTTCATACGAGCAACAGGTTCTTCACTCAGCAAAAAAGCTCCAAAACTCAATAAAAACAAGACTCCTAATAATACTTTCTTCATAGAAAATTCCTTTTATTTTATATGGTCTACCTTCTTATTTATTTAAGACTGTTCAGAACACTTTGTTAGACAGGAAGCCCTATTATCGAAACATTTACGTCGACAGGAAGCACTTTGCGGAGGTCGAGGACTACAATTTTCACTACAGCTATGGTAAGTATTCTCGCATTTTGCCTCGCATTGGGACAAACTCGTAACGCTGGCACTAGTGCTTGCTCCTACTTCGTTAGCACTCATGCAAGCGACCGTACATACCAGCACACATAAACCCAATAACGTTTTCATACCTACCCCTTTTTACCCGTTTTAGTATAAAAAGACCTCTTTACAGAGAATGGAGAGACGCTCCTCACTCATGATTATATCAAATAATGCATTCACATTGAAATATTTTAAAATAAAAATAATAAACATTTGTACAAATTGATTTTATCGACAAGACAAATTCTAAAAAAAATATATTCTCAATAACGACAATATAGCCTCCTGCAGGGCAGAAACAATGAGCCAAAACGACACGCCCGCACCCGGGGGATTTGTAAAAAATCATAAAGAGTCCATACTAAAAATAGAGCGCTCCGCCATACCCCCATGAGCACACTATATTTTCCCGTATCCAGATCCAGGATTTTATGAAGGTTATAATTCATTTGCTACCGAACATCTATTTACTTATCATTACCCTACCTTTTTTTTCGGCAGGTATGGATTGTATTGATTTTTTTACTGTCATAACCAATCAAAAAAAAATATACTCACAAGAAAACAATAATGAGCCGAATACAATGCTATTTGATTTAAAATACCCTGATGAAACTCAGCATACTGGAGAGTCATGCTTATTGTCCTTGCTCTGTAGAAATAATGATAAGAATTCAGCAACCGATTTAGAAAAGGGAAACCTCGGAACCATTGTAGCAAAATCAGCTGCTATGAATTCAGGAGAAAAGTCATGAATCTATTGCAAAAAAGCTTCTCTTATTTGCTCATATTCTCGCTCTGTATAATTCCCCTAAAAGCGCAAGAATCTTCCTCATTTAAGACACACAACGTTTATATCATTATTCATGGCACGTGGTCATGCGGTACCTCCTGGGCAAATGCTGGTGGAGATTTTTTTGATGCATTAGAAAAAAATGCGCCCGATGGAAGCGCTATTTTGCCCTACACCTGGAGCGGCAGCATTGATCATGCCAGCCGCGAACATGCTGCAAAAGGCTTGGTTAAACTTATCAAAAGTTATCCGCCAAAAACAAATATCCATCTCATTGCCCATAGCCATGGCGCCAATGTGGTCACTGTCGCCTCTCAAATGCTTGCCAAAGATCCTAACAATCATCACTTTATCACCGATTTTTATGCCTTGGGAGCGCCCATTAACATGAGCAGTTATAGTCCTGCTATGGATGTCATAGGAACTTTATACAATCTATTTTCTTTTGAAGACTTTGTGCAACCTGTCTTTGGATTCTTTGAAAGAATTTATCCTGAACACCCACGCATAGCCAATCTCCGCATATTCCTGAACGGCAAAGAACCGGGACATAGCGAGCTTCATGATCCACTAGTGGGGCAATTGATCCCTCATCTGCCTACATTTTTATACGCAAATAAATGTCCCCTCTCTGTTCCCGGCATCGTTTATTTGGCTCAAAATTCTCTTCCCACCTATAAAGCCGATTCTAATCGAGAACGATTGCTAACACGGGATAAACAGATGATACAACTGCTCGCAACGAGCCTGGCTCCTCAATAAACACGCCAGGTAAAAAAGTCTTACGCAGCAGACTCGCTCAGATGACATTTTGATCCTTAAAAACCTTTTTTTTTCAAGCGCTCTTCGTTATACTTTTTTCGGTAAAATTCCTATGAAAACACCTATTCTGTTGGTCAATCATTTTAATGGCATTGGCGAACATGATATTTGGTATAACCGCGATAACGATGGCAGCACTGCTTCAAGGAAAAAATGTTATTCGCCTGTGGGGCCACAATCCCTCTACCTACAAAACTTCTTGGGAAGGTCATGAATGCTATTGTGGTGGCGGCGCGCCATTTCTAGCTCTCTGGTTCGATGCGCAAGGCAATAAAATTGGTGAAACAGCCTATATGTCAGTACAACAAACCGACGGCTCTTATATTCCAAAAGAAATTGCCATGCCAGCCTGGCAAGCAGAAACAAGTGGCGACTTTACTATCAGTGAAAGAATACAGTTTTGCCTATAATAGTGTCATAGTAAATCAACACTTTTTTGACTAATACGGCGAGTCTACAAAAATTAAACGGGCGCCTCTTTGTAAAAGGCGCCCGTTTTTTATAATCACTAATTCACATGAATTTCCGTAGTGCGACAGCTCGTCTGCTTACACGAACAAAAAACTTTATTTCGCTTCTTGCTCACGGCTTTTGACAAAGCTATCAAGAACACCGTTAACAAAACGATATGCATCACTTTCAGCAAAGCATTTAGTCAGCTCAATAGCCTCGTTAATCAAAATAACCGGTGGCACATCAGTATTGAGCAATTCCCAGAAGGCAAGCCGTAAAATAAGCTTAGTGCACACACTAATACGTTCAAAACGCCAGTTAGCCAAAAACGGTTTAATTGCTTCATCTAATGCATCGCGCTCAGTAATTACTGCCTGCGCAATCCTAAATACATCGCCCTCCAATGAGATGTTTTGTTCAAAGCCACGATTAAAATTATCAACAATCGCCTCAAGCGATTCATGATATTCGAAACCTTCAGCGGCATAGAGCAAATGAAAAATAAGCGCACGCTCTTGTCTCTTTCCCGACACTACCTCATCTGATCCCTCTTGGGCTTGCTCACCGTTATTGTTCGCGGGCTCATTGGTGGCGGTAGTATAGGAGGTATCTTTAGATACATCGCATGGCTTTTTACCAGCGTTTGAAGCATTTTTTTTGGTCGCCGATTTGTGCGTTTTACCTACAGACTCATCCCCGACACCTATCTGATCAGATTCAAGCTCAGCTGGTTTGGATAAACGAGTCATAGCATGCTCCTACTTTTGAATACGCTCTATATAACTGTTGTCGCGTGTATCTACGCGGATAATATCACCTTCATTAACAAAGAGAGGCACTTGCAAGACAAGGCCGGTCTCTAATGTTGCAGGCTTTGTGCCTCCGCCTTGGGCAGTATCACCCTTCACTCCAGGGGGCGTATCTTTAACTTCAAGTTCCATAAAGAGCGGTGGAGTAACCGCAATAGGCTTACCTGAGAAGTAAAGAACAGTGTAAATAATCTGTTCTTTAAGAAAATCGAGCACATCCTCAAGTTGTTTTTTATTAAACGTCAGTTGCTCATAGCTATTTTGATCCATGAAATGATACAGATCACCTTCTTGGTACAAATACTGCATTTGTACATATTCCATATTTGGATCAGGAAATTTTTCACCTGAGCGGAATAATTCTTCTCGCATCAGGCCAGTAATCATATTTTTCATCTTGGTGCGCACGAATGCGCCACCTTTACCCGGCTTGACGTGATGGTATTCCGTAACCATGTACGGTTCATCACGAAACAGAATCTTGATGCCTTTTTTAAAATCTGACGTTGAAATCACACTAAGCCCTTATTTAATGCAGTAAATATCAAAATAAGCCTTTAGAATAAGTATAAAAGGAGGGATAAAAAAAGCAATTGTTACCCGGTGCAAATATGTAGATACCAGTTATAGATGTGCCTAGGCTGTATCGACATTTGAAAATTTGATATTCTTAGTCCCCAAAATAATCTATTTTTGAGGGCAGAGAATGATAAAGAAGCACGGTGTTTCTCGATA
>JAJYDS010000025.1 GCA_021777215.1 bacterium | reverse complement strand
AGCTGCACTGATGCAGTCGCGTCAGCTGTCTACGGTAATATGGCACACAACATTGCCGCAAGCACCGCATATTTCCTAGCCGGCACTTTCCCAAACTCCTGCGCCGTAGACTCCACGAGTGGTACTGCGTTTACCACAATCACCTACCCGTTACAAAATATCTATAAACCATAAAAAACGATATAAAAAATAGTCTTAAGATAAGGAAGGGGCGGGATAAATTCCCGCCCCTGCTTTATCTTAAGCGTAAAAAAATGAAATTTGATTACTTCTGTGCATATTGCTTTTTAAGGCAATCAACAGTTTTTTTAAGTTCAGGGTAGTATGTTTTTATATTCGCATATATTTCCATTGCCAGATCTTCATTGTAGGTGTGTGAGGTGAGATTACGATCCTGCAGCATAGAAAGCCACAAGGTTTCATCACCTATCAGTGAACCTGCATATGCTTGCGCAAGCACGTCACGCGGATATTGTTTTTCGACCCCTTTGGTAGCAAGAATGCGCTTGAGTAATTTCAAAAAAAAATCAACAGAAAAACAAAACCGCCGAATCGCTGCATCTACATTGACACGATCTTCTTCTACAGGCTTATCCAGAGCGACCTTTAATGCCATCAACGCTTTTTCAACAGCAACAAAGGCCACATCAATTCTCTTATCATTCACGAGCTTCCCTTTTCATACATGACAATACCATCTTGCATAATTGATTTTTGAAGGGAGTTTGTCTCAGAACGTGTATCAAATCACACACAATCTGTTGTAAGCAAAGTATCTGATGCTTTATAAAGCTGCACCAGACTAGCGACTATAGACAAGCCGTAGAACAAACTTCTATTTCATTAAAACTTCGCAGAACAGGCTTGGCGAAAAAATAGGTCTGGCGCAGCCCTCATCGCTTCAAATGAGAAATGTCCAAGGGGATTGATTGTCCATCACGTTCAATCACTAATTTTTTACAGCCAAGACCTTTGAGTACTTTGAAAAAACTGCGCATGCTAAAGTCTTTCTTTGACCCAGAGCGCATTGCTTGAACAACCGTCGGAGAAACTCCCGCAATTTTAGCCAATGCACGTACCGAAATTTCATCTTCTTCCATCATGGCCAAAATAAGCTCCGATAAGGCAAAATCACGATAGCCATCCTTAAATTTTTTCAGTTCTTTTGGAGTTAACGATGATAGAAATTCTTCACTAGTTGATATTATCTTTTTAGTCATAATAGCTCCCCTCATTATATCTTTTAGTGTAATCGGCTTTTGATTTTACCGCCCGTTGCTTTTCTTTTGATGGCATTTTATCTGTTTTTTTTGTGTATGCATTGGTTATAACGACACGCGCCCCCTCATAAAAAAAACATAAGAATCTATCCGGGGATACCTTAAATGCATATATTTGATCTCCCTCATAGCGAAACTTTTCTTCGTTTCTTATCTTACCCGTATCAGCAAGCATATAAAACAGATAAAAAAGCTTTTCCTTTTGACTTTGAGATAACTCTCGATAAAACTCTAGAGCAACACTTTTACCCCTACCATCAAAATACCACTCTATGGTAAAGCGTTCACCCTCATGAGCTATAAACTTTTTTTCCATAATCACCCTACCAATTTTGGGTCCTTTTCCATAACAAACGTATCACGACAATGGCACTGAGTCGAGAGTTTATTCGAAAATAAGAAGTATCGCACGAGGTTGGTGACTAAGTTTAAACATAAAAAGGGGCGGGAATAAATTCCCGCCCCTACTATTTGGCGCACTCATGGCGCACTATTTTAAAAAGCATATGGGATATTAATACATGCCACCCATGCCGCCCATTCCCATACCAGCGCCACCATGTGCATGAGGCGCTTCTTTCTTCTCTTCAGGAATTTCGGTAATTGTTGCTTCCGTTGTAAGCAACAAGCCAGCAATAGATGCCGCATTTTGCATTGCCGAACGCGTCACTTTAGCAGGATCGATAATTCCCTCTTCAAGCATATCAACATACGTACCATTTTGTGCATCAAAGCCGATGGTTTCTTTTTCCATCTTGACCTTGTTCACCACCACTGAAGCCTCATGGCCTGCATTGGTAACAATAATACGTAATGGCTCTTCAAGTGCACGATGTACAATTTGTGCACCTAATTGCTCATCACCAGCAAGCTTAAGCGCTTCTACACCCTTTTGCGCACGAATAAGCGCAATGCCGCCACCTGCAACAATACCTTCTTCAACAGCGGCTCTGGTCGCATGCAATGCATCCTCGATGCGATCTTTCTTTTCTTTCATTTCTGTTTCAGTTGCAGCACCGACTTTGATAACTGCCACACCGCCGGCGAGCTTGGCAAGGCGTTCTTGGAGCTTTTCTTTGTCGTAATCAGAGGTGACATTTTCAATCTGCGCGCGAATTTGTGCTACACGGCCTTTGATCTCAGTTGATTCGCCATGGCCTTCAACGATGGTGCAGGTATCTTTGGTGATGACCACTTTTTTTGCTGTACCCAAATCAGGAACCATCACTTTTTCAAGCTTAAGGCCCAGATCTTCGGAGATCATTTTGCCACCAGTTAAAATGGCAAGATCTTCCAACATCGCTTTGCGGCGATCGCCAAACCCTGGCGCTTTTACGGCAACGACATTGAGCGTGCCACGAAGCTTATTGACTACTAATGTTGCAAGCGCTTCGCCTTCAACATCTTCGGCAATAATCAACAATGAACGGCCAGACTTGGCAACCTGTTCAAGCACAGGAAGCAATGATTTCATGCTGCTGATCTTCTTTTCGAAAATCAGGATAAGAGGATTTTCAAGCACCGCTTCCATCTTTTCCGCATTGGTTGCAAAGTAAGGAGACAAATAGCCGCGGTCAAATTGCATACCTTCAACAACCTCAAGCTCGTTCTCCATACCTTTTGCTTCTTCAACGGTGATCACGCCATCACGGCCCACTTGATCCATTGCTTGCGCAATTTGTTTACCAATCACTTCATCTGAGTTAGCAGAGATAGTCGCAACTTGTTCTATTTCTTTTTTACCTTTAACAAGATGTGATTGCTTTTTGATACTCTCAACAACGACGGTAACAGCTTTATCAATACCGCGTTTGAGTTCCATTGGGTTAGCACCGGCAGTCACATACTTATTGCCTTCGCGGAATAAGGCTTGGGCAAGCACGGTTGCGGTAGTCGTGCCATCACCAGCAACATCAGCAGTTTTGCTGGCAACTTCTTTGACCATCTGTGCGCCCATGTTTTCGAGCTTGTCTTTCAGTTCGATCTCTTTAGCAACTGAAACACCGTCTTTGGTGATTACTGGCGCACCAAATGAGCGTTCAAAAATAACGTTACGTCCACGAGGCCCTAAGGTGAGTTTCACCGTATCAGCCAGGGTATCTACCCCTTTGCGAATACGTTCACGCGCCTCTGTGCCAAATACTATTTGTTTTGATGCCATGATTAACTCCTATAATTATCCACCATTTTCACCCCTTCGATACACCCGTCTACACCTACGGCTACGTCGGGCACTCCCAGCCTTCGCATAAAGCTTCGGCGGGCAGGCTAGGGTGATTAGGGAATAAAAACTATTTTTCTAATTTACTCAACAATACCAAGAATTTCATCTTCACGAATAATCAAATGATCATCGCCCAATTCGGTGCCAGCGTACTTGCCAAAATAGATCATATCGCCTACTTTTACTTGCACAGGTATACGAGAACCCTTCTCATCAAGCTTTCCTGGGCCAACAGCCAATACTTTACCCGTTTGGGCTTTTTCTTTTGCTGCATCAGGAATAATGATTCCCGAAGCTGTCATCGTCTCTTCTTCCAAACGACGAACTAAGACACGATCCGCCAAGGGGCGAAATTTTTCAAACATAGGTACTCCTTGTTAACACTGTTTTTTGATAATTCCCTAACCCGACTCTTTTTACTTCCCCTTTTTATATCATCGTGAAAAAATAACACACGCAAAATTCTCATGATATATGTCCCGCGCCGCGGGACATATATCTCTCTTTTGACCAATTGTTTTTTCAAAACTATAGTATGTCTAGCACCTAAGTATAAGTCAAAATCTAAAAAACTCAACGAAATTTATCTCACAGAACCATACTCAGATTATTTTATTAATGACTGTAGGCTAACTCGAGAAAAACCCCGAATTGACACCACACTATCACTCAAGCAATAAACAGAATAAATTACAATAAGAATACACGTTAAACAAGTCCATTGCCCAAGACTCCCTCTTGTTCATGAGTAACGCTATCACACTCTGAGCGCTCATCTTGCTCTGCTCGTGCGTACTCTTGTAGCGCACGCTTGAGAAGTTCCAGTCCACCCGGCTCATCTGCATGTCCCATGCGTGATCCAACAGACAGTGTCGAAAGTGGGCGCTCTTTTTTTTCTTTCTTCGGCCGACGTCCTGCGCCCGGCTTATGAGAGATTTCAGAGGAACACCCCTCCAAAGACGGTGCAATGCGCGGCTTGGGCCACCATGATTTCCCCAAGCGCCGCAGGTACACCGACAATGGTTCACCCAATGCACGCTCTCTGCTTTGCTGTACAAGCAACGCACCGGCCTGCGCACACTCATCATCATACTGCTGCGTAAACACCAAGGCATGTGCCAAAACATTATTAATAGTATCTCCGTATTGCTCAAGCAACGCGCGAATAGTCGGCACCAGCGGGCGCAAACCATTTATATCAATAAATTCATGCACCTGAGCGACCACCTCTTTAAGTGATGCATCTTCTGGCAATTGTTGATTTGCTTCTTCTATGGCCTTTTTCTTCTCTTGCCCAATAAGTACTCTATTGGTCAGCCATGCACCCAACCACGTAAGACCTGAAGCCTCTTGCTCAGCCTGCAGCGATGCAGTGGCAAATTTAACTTTACCTGGAGAAGTTTCTAAAATAGCATTCAGCGCTTGTGCCAGCTCTGTTGGCAATCCTTGGAGTAATTTTTTGTGGGCATCTTTTTTAACCAACAGTTTAAATATAAGCGTCTGCGCTGTTATCAATGAGGTAGGAATTCCTATCGCAGTATCAGCATGCGTACACAATGCAACAGCCAAACTAGTCTCGGGCACCGCTTCTATTTCGCGCTTACCCTGCTGCGCAGTTGTCTCCTGATGCAGCGCTAACATTTTTTCAGACAATGGCTTGAGCTGATCCTGCACCGAGCATTTTCCTTCTAACAGCATATGCACGCCCGCTGGCGGCGGTGAAACAGGCGTTAACGCTTGTTCGGGTACCGATTTTTGTTTTTCGTCATCGTCTTGATCAACCTGTTGCTCCAACTGACTTTCAGTATCGGTGCACTCAGCATTAGTAATTTCATTAAAGCGCTGCCGAAGCTGCGTGTCAAGAGAAGCACTCTGCGCACCCATGCGAAGATCCAAATAGTGCAGTTGATCATCCGGTTGCAACATATTCAATACTTGCAGAACGTACGCCGCCCATGCAGGAGGATTTGTTTTATCAGCAGCTTCTTTTGCTTTGCAACAGCTCTCACACCAATCTGCTTCTGGACAACGTTGACACTCGCGACAGAGCTCTACCTCTTTTTTTTGACGCGCATAATAGCGCTCCATAAGATCGGCCAAAAGCAGCATACAAGAATCATGAGTAACAAAATGCTGAGGCGTTGGATACACCGTTACGCCATGACGCCGCTTCATTTGCTCATGCTGGAGCGCGCGCAGCGATGCAGGCGCATCATCTTGCGCACAAATAGAAAAAAGTTCTTGCAATGATTCCTCTACCCCGCACAATGCATTACGCGCATAGAGCTGTACTCGTTCGTTACAATCATTCTCTTTGATTACGGTAGTCACATCGTTTAATTGCACAATGCACGCATCAAGCGTTTCTCGCAGCCCCTGCAGTAGCCGCGGTGATGCTGCACGTATAAGCTTATTATCTAGGTCCTGATTAAACCGTCGCTTAAAATACTTGATCTGCTCGATGCTTTCATGCACACTTGCGGCTAATTTTTCTTTTAGTTGCGCACTGCCAGAAGAAGCTCTCACTGCAGGAAAAGCGTTCGCAGAGCGTTCTGAAGAGTCCGGATGCGTAATTACCGTAAGTGCTCCGCGCAGCTGCATGACCGCATTTTCATCAGCTTTGGTAAGTTCAAAAACAGAATTTTCTGGAACAGCAATCTTCACCTGCATACACCAAAGAGTGCTTGTGGCGCTTAAAACAAAACAAAAGAAAATGGCAGCGTACACTGTTTTTTTGTACATATACATCCTAAATATCTATTTCAGATTCTTATTCAGAGTATCGTTTTTTAATTTTCATATATTTTTTTGAGCGCAATCTGTTGCTGCCCGTGCAACAACCATAGTATGCTCACACAAAGATAACAAAAAACTAAAAAAGGAGACACTTATGCATAAACCTCTTATTTTCCCATCGCTCAGTGCCTACGACCCAAAATTAAAAAAAACAATAAAAGAACTCAATCCGCTCTGCCAGGGCTATCACCTGGACGTTATGGATGGAGAATTTGTTCCCCAAAAAGCATGGAATGTCGCTGCAATTAATGCGATTGAAAAAGAGACACTCCACCAACTCTGGATTCATTTGATGGTCGCCGATCCTTATCCTTGGCTTGAAAAATTAACCGTTCAAGGATTCTCCCTGATTAGTATTCATATAGAATCGGTAAAAGAAATACAGAAGTCTATTTTATACATGAAGAAAAAAAAGTGGCTGCCAAGTATAGCAGTCAGTCCAAAAACAAACTTAGATGAAGTTTTCCCGTTTCTTGATGAGGTACATCAAGTTCTTCTTATGTCAGTGCAACCAGGGCTCTCTGGACAGGAGTTTTTACCAGGAACCCTCGAACGTCTAGGAAAACTTGTTGGCTATCGAGAAACAAGTGGCCTTAATTTTAAAATTGGTATAGATGGCGGCATTAATAAAAAAAATATTGGTCTACTCACGGAGCGCGGCGTAGATATGTTTGGTATATCATCAGCAATTTTCGACGAGCCCGATTCGGTTGTAGCATTACAAGAGTTAAAAAAGATCATAGCCAATCAGAAACCATAATCTTACTGAGGAACAACAAGCTCTGTTGAGTTTGTATTTTGGTTTGGGAAAAAGTTGGGAAACAATCGAACAAGAAAAAACAAAGCCAATCCCCCTATCACCCTGAGTGTCCGACGAAGCCGTAGGCGGAGACGGATGTATCGAAGGGAAAATCAGATCGTTTTCTATTTTGCTTGCGTGTAACTTAATTACGAGTGAATAAATAGTAAAAACATTTTTTTCAAGGATTGACCCTTCGATACAATTCTTCGCTTTTTCAAGCTCAGAATCACTCAGGGCGATAGGGGATTTTATTGTTTCCAAGATTTCTAGGCAAATACTAGTTTGATCAAGACGAAAACTCAACAGACCCTAAAAAGCGTAGACGTGGTGAGCCCGATCTGGTTACAGCATTACAAGAATTACAGGCTCTTAAAAAGCATTATTGTAACCTGTCCCGCCGAAGCCTTGGCGAAGGTAGAAAAAGTAAGGGGCATGGTTCCTGAGAACCACGCCCCTTACTGTATGTGCGGTGTTTTAGTTACTTATGGTTGTATATACCTGATGTTCACCAAACATTGTTTATAGGTTGTTAATATCTGCAACTGTTTTTGCAAGACGCTCAAAAGAGGCATCATCACCAATTAGTTGGGCACCTTCAATAGCAAGATTCAACGCATTAAGCCACAGTTGAGCACTTTGTGAACCTTGTTTTACTTCTTCTTCCAATTTGCTCTGAGCAGAAGCAATGTCAGATTCAAGCTTAGTTACTGGACCTTGAGCTACTTGCGCAGAAGCACTACCCCAAGTCAATGGATGACGAACAGACCATTTACCTTGGTATGCATAACCGGCACCAAGAGCACCTGCAGTGGCGATACCACCAATAGTTTTAGCAGTTTTTGGATTTGCTTGTGCAAGCTTAACAACTGGTTGCAAGACATTCGCATTCAAGCCGTTACGGAAGTAATAGGTTGAACCAAGACCAGCTACACCGGCAGCAACTTTACCCTTGTTATGCCAAAGAGGATTCAAGGTGTAGTCGTTGACAGTAGAAAGAGCTGAAACCGTCGCAACCATGCCACGTTTCATAAGTCCTGGCTTAACTTCAGTTGCTTCTTCTTCTTTAACTTCAGTCTTTTCCGTTTTACGGAAAGGCTTAGCAACAAAGTTTACTACTGGACCAAGAGTATAGCTATATACCCACTTGGTACCATTCCAAACCGGTTGAACAGCCCACTTGTTAGTAAAGCTAGCAACAGGAGCAACAGTCCAACTATAGGTCCATTGGGCACCATACTTAACTGGTTGAACAACCCAGGCATTCAAGCCATTGCGGAAGTAGTAGACTCCGCCAATGACAACAATAGCACCTGCGGCGATACCAGATGACAACAGTTTATGATCTTTAATGAGAACAAACTTGTTGCTAACTGCATCTTTAACCCAAGTTCCGGCAGCTTGTGCCATTTGCCATTTTCCTTGCTTAGCTACTTGCGTAACTACAGGCTTGCGAGAAACAACAGCACCAACAAGAGACGCAGTACCTAAAGTCGTTGCTAACGCAACAGAACCTGAAGTCAATGCTGGATCTTGCGCAATGCGTTGTCCAACTTTAGCCAAGGCTTGTCTACCAGAGTTTATCAACAGACGAGCGGCACCTGGCGTTACAATAGTTTGTACCGCAGCTGAACTCATCGCCGATACTGGCAATTGAGAAAATAACAGCGTTACTAAAAACGCTTTACCAAAAATACCCTTCATAAGAATTCCTCCATTTAAAAAGGGTTACGAAACTGGAAACTCCATTTAAAACACCGCTTCATTTAAACGGCCTTTTTTGTCTTCACTGCTACCTCCATTTTTAGAGCAGTGTTACTAACTACTATAAAGATAATTATCTGTCTGTCAATAGCATTGTTTATAATATTTTTTTATTATTCAGATAATTGTTAACTGTCGATAATTGCTTACAGGGTAAACTTTTCTAATAGAAAAGTTTTTATTGAAAAAGATAATTTTTTATGTCTTGAGCAAAGCATCATTTTCCCCCCTATTTTTAGGCCCGCCTCCCAAAAAAGATCGCGGCATATCAAAACATTCCCTTTTTGGATATTCATATCAGAAAAACACCCCTTTTATACTGCAAGAGGAGCCCCTAGGTTAAGCAGGAACTCCCCTTCTTTGAACGTCTTGGCACTAGACTGCCGATACTGGCAACTAATACCGCGCTGTATTGACTGAGTTATTCAGCCTGAAAGCGATTACGATAATTAGCACGTCGTTGATAGTCTTTATAGAGTATATAACCAGCGCAACCAGCGTAGAAACCTACAATACCACCTAAAAGCCAGTTATCAGGATGTGCCTTCATTGACTTGAGCGTCCAATGAGCACCTTGTGCTGCAAGTTGGGCTGGACGTGAAGCAGCTACCTGTTTGGTAGTAGCGGCTATCACTTGCGCAACACGAGTTGAAGCTATCCAGCTACCTACAGCCTTAGCAGAGGCAACAAGAGCATCACGGGTATTGCCCGTCGCTTGTACAGCCTTTTGAGTAGCTTCTTGGGCAGCCTTAATTGCTGCTTGTTCAGCCGCTTTGGCAGCTGCATCTTTGTGTGCATATGCTACCGCACCGGCAGTAGCTGCCGCTGACCCGGCCGCAAAACCACCAACCATAACTTCATTCTTGTGCTGAACCGCTAAGGTTGCCGCTTTCTCCGCTACTTTACCAGCAAATTGAGCACCTTTAGCCGCATAGGGCTGCGCATAGGCAACACCAGAAGCAAAGCCTTGTTTGGCCAACGCTATACCTTTATCGGCATGCATTTTTGCAAACTGAGAGGCTTGTATAACTGATGGATGAGTCACTACCTTGGTTACCACTTGTTTGGCACCAGCGACAGCACCCATAACTGCTTCTTTGGTCAAAACAGACTTGGCTGCTTGAACAGCGGCGCTCTGCATACCAAATGCAGCTACTTGAGAACATAACAGCGTTACAACAAACGCCTTACTGATTATACCCTTCATAGAAATCCTCCATAAAAAAAGGGTGGTACAGATAAAAAATAGAGACACGAAAAAAATTTATTGAATAAACCTCCAACAACACCAGCCGTGCCCATTACACACGTGCTGCCTCCACACCAGATCGCTTGTAAACTATATCTTGATCTGGCTTACAGATAGTGACATTCACTTTCTTCATTTTCTATTGAACGCGCTATAGAATGGGCCATTTCTTTTTTGCCCCGTGATTTACCATAGCGATAGACTCCCCAGCATGCAAGTGCAGTGGCAGCTGCTAGGCCAAGAGCCGTCAGCTCTTTATTATTTTGCCAGGCATAGGTAAGCCCAGTTGCCGAGGCGCCCTGATTAAATGCCTCGCGCACTGCATCGGTTACACCAGAAGCTATTTTTTTAAAACCCTGATAAGCATCATACATACCTGTAGTTATCTTATCTTTAGGAGAACTTAACGACCACTCGAACGCCTGGGTAGAAGTGGTAGCAAAAGAGAACAGGGCAACCAACACCAGGGTAAAAAGAACGTTGTGATTTTTCATATGATCCTCCACGGATAGAGAAAATTTCTTGCCTACGTATGTTCACTTTACGTGAAAAAAAAGGCATTGCAAATGCCCATAAGAAGCTAAATACAAAAAGAAATTAAGAAAGACAACAAGAGATATTTATCCCATGGGCATACAACTACCAAACAACCCACAACGCTTCTTACCCCAAGGGTTTAGTCGCGATGAGAATCAAGCCCATGACAGGTACGATTTTTGCGCATTAAACCAAAAAAGAGAGGGATCAGTCTCGCGGTGTCGCGGAGACTAATCCCTCAAAATCTATAAAGCGTATCTTTAGAAAAAGGGGTTTAATGAGCAGGGTAAAAAAAGCAGTTATCTTTTCTTCTTAGACTCTCGGTCATCAGAAAGAACAGCCCGTTTTCCTTTTCTTTTGCCAAGCGCATAACTTATCCAGAGAGAAATCAAGAATAGCAGTAAAAAACCTACTACTAATCCGGTAATGGAAAGAACCGTAATCTTATGACGATACTTCCATAACAGGTTAAGTTTTGTTTTATACGCCAGGGTAAGCAGATATTGGTATACCGTATCAGCAAAAGCTGTAAGCTTGGGCCCAAGGTTGTGCGACCATGTAGCCAGCGTTGTCCAAAACTGAGAGCCTGTGTCAGTAGAAGATACACCAACAATAGATGTCTCTTGGGTATACCACAGGTAAAAACTTGACCCCACAAGGCCACAAACAACGATAAAAAGTGCGAACGTTAAAAATAGATTGGTACGACTTTTCTTCACAAAACCCTCTCATAATCTAAAAATTACAAAACAATTCTGGCAATGCCAAAAAAAATATACATATTTCTACTATACATATAATAAGAAAGCATAACAATAGCCCTAGAAGTAAATGTTGCAAAGAGAAAATATCTCTCATTAGATATCAAAGCCAAGAAAAAATTAATTCTTGCGCGACTAATATCACCCGACACCTTAAACGCCATAAAAAAAGGGGTCCCTCAACGGGAACCCCATAATTTTTAATCGATATGCATCAAAAAATAGAACAAAAGCGTATGCGGTTTATTCTTCATCAAAGGTGATTGTATGCGTATGCCGTTTTTTCTCAATAGATTTTACCACAGAAAGCCCCATACGAAAGAGCAGATAGCCCGCCACTGCGCCAATACCTACCTGTCCCGTGGTAAGCACCACCGTGCGCAAGACGCTTGGATCGGCTGTTACTGTTGGTTTTTTATTTTGTTCGGCGAATACACGCTCTCTTTGTTCCTGTCTTTTTTTGAGCAACGCGCCAAAAGCAAGCTCCTTTTTTAAGAGCCAAGCAACAACAGATTCTTTTATGCGCACAAGCGCACCTTTATGCGATACCGCTTTTACCCCATCAATAACAACTCGACAATCAGCAAAATCATCGTGTTGGGCATCTACCCAGTAATTAAAGGCACTGTCGTGTTGAGGGGAAAAGGTATACGTATCTTCAACTGGTGCCACTGCTGGAATAGCAACTGCTACCCCCTGCGCTTGAACGGTTGACGTCACGGCTGGTTTGGGAATAGCGATAGCCTTAGCATGCACAAAATTGCAATCAACACACCCTACTAAAAAAACTCCCGCAAAAAAGTTTATACAATTACACTCATATTTTTAGGCATATAAAAAAACAATCAAAATAATCAGATAAGACATCTAAAAAGTATCAGAAAAATGGTAATCAAACAATTATTCTTTTAAGCGAAGCTTTTGCTACCGTTCATCAATGCGCATAACACTCAAATAAAAAAGGATATACCCAATGCGATACGCACACAAAAAAAGCCCGCATTAAAGGCGGGCTTTCTCAATTCATGTTCTTATTTTGATACAACTACTTAGGAAACCTTAAGTAATTCAACATCAAAAATCAAGGTGGCATGAGGCGGAATAACGCGTCCGGCACCACGATCACCATATCCCAAGGCGGCAGGGATAATAAGACGACGTTTTTCGCCAACCTTCATAGACATAACACCTTCATCCCAGCCTTTGATAACTTGGCCAATGCCAATCATAAAGGTAAAGGGCGTACCGCGATCAACACTGCTATCAAATTTCGTACCGAGCTGGCCATTGTTATCAAGCCAACCGGTATAATGTACCGTTACGTTTTGCCCGGCCTTAGGAGAAGCGCCCGTACCTTCTTGTATAATTTCGTATTCTAAGCCTGAATCAGTCTTGATCCGTTTTGCAGTCATGTTTTCCTCTTGTTTTATCGCGATCTCGGTTGTTTCTTGTTTTTTAGTAACATTCTTTTGTGAATCGCCACATCCTGCTAACACAAGCACCGATGCAGCAGCAACAGAAAATACCCTCGCTATTTTTTTCATTGCACAAACCCTTTCTTAAACCTATATACGATAACTCACATGACATCTAATAATTGTACGGTTTTCTTTCACGAATACAACAGCTAAAACTAGCCTCATAGGATCTTGCATGATTCTGATTATTCTCTAGAGCGCCCATCTGTTTTACCGCATGCTTTTTTACTTTAAAATCCTGTTGGATATGCTTCAGGCGCTTCACCGCGTACCCAGACGGCTGTCTTATCCAATGGCTCAAGAGCGCTTGTTTTATCACAATGAACAACCGCATCAAACTGTTTTGCAAGTTGCGCATAAAAATAATGGCTAAGCCGCTCAGTTTCTGGGCGATACACCACTCCTATCGCTCGCTCAAGCAATTGATCAGGAACAATTTTTTCTGCATTAAATAACAGATAAAAATCATTTAAATGTGCCGCATGAAACAATACTTCATAACTATCGGCAATGGCAGCACGCACATTTTTGCGCTCGACCGGTGCATGCCAATCAGCGGCAGCTGAAACCGTTCCCTCATATGTTGTAAAACCAATCGAGACTGCACCGGCACCAAAAGCCTCTTTTGCTAATTGCCCAATATTGTATTCGCCCTGTAAACTCATCTGTGTAGCACGCGCATCGCCAATATGAGAATTATGCGCCCATATAATCATTTTAGGTTTTTCTATCCCCTTTAACTGATGATATCTCATAAGCGCATTAAGCGTTTCAAATAAATGTGCATCGCGTAAATTCCAGGTATTTTTCTCATTGATAAACAAGGCCCGATAATAGGCCTCTGCATTTTTAACCACCCGCGCATTTTGTTCGATATAAAAAGCTTCATCGGCTGAAAGCTTCCCTTGGGCAAGCCAATCCCAAGTATCTTGCTGCAACCGCTGCAGCTGCTCAATTACATCGCCGGCACATGACTGGATAATACGTGCATATACTGCATAGCCATAATATTGCGGATCTTGGCGATATTGGTTAAAGCAGGAATAATGATAACGAGCTTCTGCCGCTGCTTCTGGGTCGATTTTATCAAGATATTTTATAATCACATCAACAGAACGATACAAACTATACATATCAAGGCCATAAAAGCCAACCTTATCCAGCTGCTCTTGTTCTTTATTGTATGCATGCAACCATTCAACAAAATGTACCATGGTCACGTTACGCCACATCCAAGTAGGAAACCGATCAAAAGAAGCAAGAGCCTCGGTGGCTGTTTTATAGGCGCCATCATGCACATAGCGATTAACTTGATACGCATCTGGCCAATCACCTTCTATAGTAATCGCATTAAAATTTTTTTCAGTTATTAAGCGTTTTGTGATTTCAGCACGTATTTCATAAAACTGTTGCGTACCATGTGTCGCTTCACCCAATAAAACTATCTGCGCATCACCAATACGATCAAGCAATGCATCATAGTCACTCATCACACCGGTAATTTTATGTGCATGCATGCATAATGCATCAAGCTTCTTTTTATCCATTATCCAACTCCCGCACTTTGTTTTTCATTATTCAAAAGCGCTTTCCCACGATGGCAACTAAGACTTCGCCCACACACCACAGCAATTTCACCTGTTCTCTGCAGGCACCAAAAAACATACACTGCCAATCAGTTAAAATTCTAGACTTTATCTGTTTAAGCTCTTTAGACTGTGAGCAATTATTTTTAGTGAAGGAAAAATATGACCAATGTAAAACAAGAAATACAAATACCGGTAGGCAATTTTTTTATTTATGGCGATCTACAGCACGTTACCCATTCAAATGGTCTTATTGTATTTGCTCATGGAAGTGGCAGCAGCCGTTTTAGTGAACGGAATCAATTTATTGCCAATAAACTCAATGCAGCGCACTTCTCCACATTACTATTTGACCTCTTAACTCCTGAAGAAGATCGTATTGATGTCTATACACGAGAATTTAGATTCAATATCCCCTTACTCGCCGATCGCCTTATTTTGGTATCACACTGGCTTTATAATAACAAAGAGACCACCCACTTAAAAATTGGTTATTTTGGTTCAAGCACTGGTGCTGCCGCTGCCTTAATTGCCGCAGCAAAAGCACCTGGAAATATTGTAGCCATTGTATCTCGGGGCGGAAGGCCTGACTTGGCAGAGGGATATTTAGCGGCCATACGGGCACCAACACTCCTTATTGTAGGCGCACTGGATTATGAGGTAATCACCTTAAATGAACACGCTTATGCACAATTAACCTGCGAGAAAAAGCTTGTTTTAATACCCGAAGCAACGCATCTTTTTGAAGAAGAAGGAACATTGGAACAAGTTGCCCAGGTGAGCGCTGATTGGTTTAAAAAGTATATGTGAGCACCAACAACAGAGAGAGCCATTGCTGGAAGCCCTGGCGAACACTATTGCACCTATCATATCCGCCAATTATCAAAAAATGCGTAATTCCCCGGGCACAAAGGTAAATCCTGATCTAAAGCCCGCCGTAATACTTGCCAAAAGCATGCGCAAGCAGCACTGCCATCGCACATGCGCCCACCCCAAACACAAGTGCATGCTTTGTGCGTCGGAATTCAAATATACCGACTCTACAAACAAATACATATGCCACGATAAGATTGAATGCACCCCAGAGAACATTAATCGTAGCTGAAGATAAGCCAACACCAGGAGGCGTTGCAAAAGGTGTTTGGAAAGGGTGTCCCATAATGCCACTCACAAAGTGGGGAATAGCGTTTACTAAAAATGCCCCGCCCCAAAAATATGAAAGATAGTGGTACCAGCGCATCGGAATCCTTTCTAGGCTGTATCGACATTTAAATTAACCACAAGTAAGAACAGGCTAAAAAAATAAGCGCTTCAAAGTTTCTTTTATGTTTTTCAAAGCGTGTTGCGATTTTGCGAAATTGCTTAAGCCTGTTAAAA
>JAJYDS010000041.1 GCA_021777215.1 bacterium | reverse complement strand
CCATCTTTACAAAGTTATCAACAAAACAGTAAACTTCTACTATATTTTTCATGGTAGGCTCTCCTTCTGGTTTGACAGGTTGAGCCTACCGCTTTTTTAGATTTTTTTTAATTTCCTGATTCACTTAAGAAATAGATAAGCAAATCAGGAATGCTCATACCAACGGCGAACAATAAACTTGCGAATCTCTTCCAAAAGAATAATAGGACTTGAAACAGCAAGCACAACCCCCCACTGTGCAGCGCTGAGAGGCACGGTCATGAAAATAGCACGTAGTGCCGGCGTGTATAAAAGAAACCCCTGAAGCACAAGCACAAAAAGCGTAGCTCCCAATAACCATTTATTAGAAAAAAGCCCCAGCTGAAACAAAGACCGATCTTCAGACCGACAATTCCATGCATTAAACCATTGGAACATTGCCATAGTCAACAATGTCATTGTTTGAGCTAACGCAATATTTTCCTGGTAATATTGGCTAAACACCCACAAAGATCCTATTCCCATGGGTAATGCTACATAGAGCATTTTCCCTATTAAGTTGCGGTCAACCAAGCGCATTTTATGGCCAAGCCAACCCTTTTTAGAGAGCAAATTAGGCTCCGGGTTCTCGGTAGAAAGCGCTACATCAAGAAAACCATCGGTCACCAAGTTGAGCCACAAAATTTGTGCAGCCGTGATTGGTAACGGTAAATTAGCCAACAAGGAAAAGACCACAATAAGCAACTCGCCCAAATTTGTAGCAAAAAAATAGAGCACCACACGGCGCAGAGTATAAAAAATATGGCGACTCTGCTTGATCGCTTCAACAATTGTAATGAATGAATCTTGCAATAAAATTAGATCGGCAGCCTCTTTGGCAATTTCTGTACCAATACTGCCCATGGCGATACCCAAATCAGCAGCGACCAAGGGAGGCACATCATTGATACCGTCTCCCGTCATTGCAATTAATTTCTTCTTCTTATGAAAAAGCGTAATTATGCGAAACTTATCGCGAGGCGTCATACGCGAATAGACGGTAATTTTATCCAGGCGTCCCAACAAGTCTTCATCGGATAGGTTTGCCAGTTCTGGCCCATCAACAGTCTGATCACCTGCATCAAAAATACCAACTTTTTTTGCAACATAGAGCGCTGTTTTCTGATGGTCGCCTGTTACCATAATGACGCGGATACCCGCCGCACGTACTTGCGCGACCACATCCCGCACTTCTTGTCGTACTGCATCTTGAATCCCTACAAAACCCAACAATTCCAAGCCATTGTCTATAAAATTTTTACAACAAGCAAAGGAGTCATGATTTTTTTCATGCTCTGCCAAAAACGTTGACACATGAAACGATTTTTGTGCAACAGCTACCACGCGTAAACCCTCATCCAGTAGGCGAGCAAGCACTGCATCAAGCGCCACTGGTCTCTTGCCAGCACGTTGCACAAGTGCCTCGGCAGAACCAATAACAAACGCTATTCCCTCAGCATTTTTTTGAAAAAAACCGGCGTGATACTGCAAGCGAGAATCAAAGGGTATTTCATACAATTTTTTATATTCTTGCTCCAAAGCATCTTTTTCAACGCCCATCTTACGTGCAAAAACGCCCATGGCTGCTTCTGTCGGATCCCCTTTTAATGAAAAAAGCTCTGTCTTTACATTGAATTCTAACTGAGCTGTATCAAGCAACGCACATGCACACGCAATCTCTTGCCCTGAAACATCACCGCTCAATGTTGTTTTCTGCCCATTCTTAAAAATATCTCCCTCCACATAATACCCGCGACCGGTTATCGTATAATCAGCATGCGGCGTCACCAAACGAGAAACAATCATTTCATTACGCGTCAGCGTACCCGTTTTATCCACCGCAATAACATCAACCCGGCCAAGACCCTCCACCGCCTGCATCCGTTTTACCAAAATTCCTTGTTTTGCCATGCGATAGACACCGCTGACCAAAGCAAAGGTAAGCACTACCGGTAGTCCCTCAGGAACGACACAGATAAAGAGTGCGGTGAGCATCACCAGTAATTCTTGTAAGGGTTTACCCGTAAACGCACCAACAAAAAAGAGAACCACACAGACAAAAAGAATGAAAAATAAAATCCAATTGGCCATACGATCAAGCTCGCGCCGCAGCGGCATAGCCGTATCAATTTTTACTACGGTTTTAGCAATGCTCCCAATTTCAGTATGCAGACCAGTACCCGTCACCAAAGCTTTACCTGAGCCCGCCAACACATAGGTACCTTTAAAAGCCATATTGCGTTGATCGGCAACAGGAACTTCTTTGCCTAATGGCGTATCAATTTTATGTACGCTGAGAGACTCACCTGTCAACAGAGCTTCATCTATTTGAATATTATTTGATTCAATAATACGTGCATCTGCCGGCACCCGTTGCCCCTCTTGCAAAAAAATTATATCGCCAGGAACTAAGAGGGCATCTTCAACTAAATGTCGTGTACCGTTACGTATCACGAAAGTATCAGTTTTTATAAAACGTTTTAGTTGGTGCATAATGGTACGAGTGCGCCCTTCCTGAATAGTCCCAACCAATGCATTAAAAAAAAGCACAACACTAATAATAAAGGCATCGGTACGATGCGGCCCGACCAAAAAAATAATAGCGGCAGCGATGAGCAAAATATAAATAAGCGGATTTTGAAATTGACTAATAAAAACAACAAACCAGGATTTTTCTGGCGCATCAGGCAGTTTATTCGGGCCGTATTTTTGCAAATATTCGTTTGCTTGCGCCGAAGAAAGTCCACGCACAAGATCAGATTTAAACAGCCGAGCAACTTTTTCTGAGGATAAAAGACAGGGCTTGTTCTGCTTCATAGGTTCCCCAATAAGAAACGGGAGACGCAGTGTTACCCCTAAATGACCTTGAGCTTCACCCCACTCCCCTTCAGTGTGTCTCCCGTTATAACTTCTTTAATTACTATACGTGGTCACTCACATGAAAAACAATATTTTGTACAGAGGTACCACCAAAGAACATCAGACAAACCAATCCCACTTACTGCACCGGCACTTTTATACATTTTGAAAAAAATGAGTCATAACGCACCCGCATTAGCGGGTGGCTTGACGGTTGTTAGCAGCCCCAAGGGCTGCCAGTTATCACATAAATCTCTGTGCTTACATCAAATCCAGCTTCATCTAGCTGTTCCTGATTTTGAATATATGCACGCACACTGTCCTCATCATAT